>JASFTV010000031.1:0-17473 GCA_050050615.1 Desulfobacteraceae bacterium | reverse complement strand
TTCGATCTGGTCCTATTTTCAAGGGAAAGAGGATACGGGGATATGACTTGATTTGAATGCACCAATCGTTTATTTTGAGGTGTTAATTTCTTGATCTCAGAATAATCCATCAAAGGACTCTGTTCGCCATGACTATCGCTGAAAAGATCAAGCAGCACCTCATGGCCAAGGCGCGTGGCATAACCGTGAAAGATGTGCGCATCGGCCTGGGCTATACAGCGGTGATGCTCGCGAACAGACAGACCGGTGTTGCTTTTACCTTTCATGAAAGCATGACAGGGGGATGCTCGGTTTTTTTGGGGCTTCACCCTTTGGCAGGAAGGGACGCTTCAGAACTTCTCCTCTACTTGGATTCAAAAGACAAGATAGAGATGGCCGTGGCCATGGCCACAGCCAATGCCCTTGCGAATACCATGAGGGAGAGGTTTCTTGAAGGGGATAGCTTGGATTACCTCCCTATTGCGCCTGAGGACAGGGTGGGTATGGTCGGGTATTTTGGCCCCGTCATTCCCCGGCTAAGGGAAAAAACATCCTCGATCATGATATTTGAGCAGATCAAGAAAAAGGAGGGGGACATTTTTCCTGAAAAGGAAGCATACAAGCTTTTACCTCAGTGCCAGGTGGCGATGATCACCTCCACATCCATTGTGAACCATACGATCGACGCTCTTCTCGAGGTTGTCCATTCATGTCGTGAGGTGGTGTTGTTGGGCGCCTCCACACCGCTCTTGGCAGAGCCGTTTGACGACACGCCTGTGACCTTTCTATCAGGCGTTGTCATTACAAAACCTGAGGAAGTGCTTCGCATTGTGAGTGAAGCGGGTGGCATGCGTTATTTCAAGCATAACGTCAAGAAAGTTAATCTGTCCCTGAAAAGAAAGGGCAAATGGTCAAATCGCTGAATCGTTCATCAGGGATTACTTTGTATCCTCAGCGCAAGTTCGGGCATAACGAGTTCTTCCTGTGACAGGCCTCAGCCAAAGCGACAGACCAAGGGGAAAGGGTGATCCTCACCCGATCACGATGGTTGGGAATGGCCCCTTTTTTGAATCGATCACAGGCGAGGTGCCGGAGAAGAGAAAAACGACGAAATTCATGAGAAACGGGGCCTCAAGACCCTTTTGACAAAGGTGAGCGCCTTTGATAAGGTGTCTCTGCGGATTCGCAATTGTGGGGTACGTTCAGCGGAAAAGAATGGTGGTACTACTCGGGTGTATTGTCGGCGGCGTACAAAAGCTTTCGGGAAGAGTTGCGCATAAATGGCTCAATTGGCGTTCATAAGTGAGAAAAACCGGGAAAGATATCTGAAGATCGTCGGGCCTGTGGGCAGATTTCTGGGCCGCGCAGGCGTCCACCCGAATATCCTCTCGATCGCCGGCCTGGTGCTGAGCCTGGTGGCAGGTCTCTTCTACAGTCAGGGCTCCTTCTTCTGGGGCGCATGGATCGTTGTTCTGGCGGGGGTCTGCGACACCCTGGACGGCCAGATTGCCAGACAGAACAACAAGCACACCGCATTTGGTGCCTTTTTCGACAGCACCCTGGACCGGTATGGAGACATGTTTTTCTTCATCGGTCTCGCCTATTACTTTTCAGGCGGCTACAGCTTTTTACATTTCCATGGCAGCCCCATAAAGGCGACGCCCAGCCCCGGTACTGTCATAGTCATCGTCTTGGTGATGGCCGGGTCTTTCATGGTCAGCTATACAAGGGCGAGAGCAGAAGGGCTCGGGGTTGAATGCAAAGGGGGCATCATGCAGAGACCCGAGCGGATAACCCTCCTGGTCATAGGGTCCTTGCTGGGTTCCATCCCCGTGATGGGCCAGCTATTGCTAAAGCTCACCCTCCTTGTTCTAGCCATATCCGTCAATCTGACCGCCATTTACAGGATCATACTCGTCAAGAACCACTTAAAAAGCGAGGATCCCCTCAAGTGAAGGATCAGCTTCAATGTCCACACTGCGGAAAGGCGGTGGAGAAATATCGTAATCCCTTTCCAACCGTTGACATTATCATAGAGTTAGATGGGGGGATCGTACTCATCCAGAGAAAAAACCCGCCCTATGGTTGGGCATTGCCCGGTGGCTTCGTTGACTACGGTGAAAGTCTCGAAGGAGCGGCCCTCAGGGAGGCCAGGGAAGAGACCTCCCTGGTTGTCGAGCTTGTTGCACAGATCGGCGCTTACTCTGAGCCGGGGAGGGACCCAAGATTCCACACGATCTCTTTTGTTTTCGCAGCCAAGGCAAAGGGAAAGCCAAGAGCAGCAGACGATGCCGTGAAGATCGGTGTTTTTGATAGAGCTTCGATACCCGATAATCTCGCCTTTGATCATGGGAAAATCCTTCAGGACTATTTCGAAAAACCCCTCCCCCATAGATAAGGTCCCTTACCACGACAATACTCAAAAGCGCTTCGGCGAATACCTGGCCTTGATGCGGGCAGGTGATCTTTTGAAGGGGATATGAGGCCGGCCATATCCAAGTCATTGGAAAAACATAACAAAAGGATTGTAGGCCGTATAGGACAAGGAAAGAGGAAACCGATTATTCCTCTATGAGAACCTGGTCTTCCTTTTTCGGAAAAGCATCCAAGAATTCCCTCAGGCCGGGTCGAAGATATACTTGGCTAAGGTCAAATCGATTCAGAGCCATGGCCAGGGCTTCTATCTTATCCTTGTCTGTCGCTTTGGCGTTGATAATCAGGAGATGTTGTCCCTTAAGCTTGCAGAGACCTCCCGTAGAAAGGAAGCCCTCTCTTTTTAAGGTCTCGTAGCGCACTTCAACCGACAGGCTGCGTGCCAACTCCTCCAGCTGAGCAAGAATGGTTTGTTCATCCAATCTCGCGTCCCCCTGTGAATAGATGCCAAAGGATCATGACAAAGATAGCGTATTCCCCCGGGGTGGTTTTGTACCACCCTTCTTAACAGGCATCAGATAGCACCTTTTGTAATGCACCATACAGCAGCGAGACACGTGGGAATATGGTCCACTTCTGGCTGCCTTGATGCGTCCAAACCAATATTGACCGCTTTTTATGAGATCATCAATATTTGATGCCCAACAATATACCGCATCAAGCGCTCAAATGCAGCTATTGGATCATTTATGAACGAAGCGGTTTACCGCAAGAAGGACAGAAGCGGAAGGTGGGTTTCAGCGGCGCACCGCAATCGGGGCATATATGATTAACCCTCTTTGAAGCTTGGAAGAGTGCTTCCCCCGACGCATTGTAAAGGCTCCCACAACTTTGGCACTCCATAAAAGGGTTTCCTTTTTTCACCCGGAAGATGGGCAAGAAAAAGATGGAAAGGTAGTGATCGATTCTTTTAAGACGACCCTGGTAAAGGCCACAGGAAGGGCACTCCCTGGGGGAGCTGTCCAGATTCACAGTCTTAGGTTGGATCCCGGCGATAAAAAAGAACATGGCTGATCCTTTTGGTAAAGGCTTTGGAAAAAACAGGCTCGAGCTTCCAGAAAGCCTTGGAAGTAAAACATGCGTCTACCCCATTTCTGTTTTAGCAGGGGGGCATCCTTCTACATATAGCCTTCAGAAACCCGGACATCAAGGCAAAAAGGAGCCAATCCTTCGGTCTCTTTAGGGTTATTCGCCTTTACCACCCAGGCTGCGCCGGAGGCTACGCCGAGGCGAGAGGCTTCTGCCCGGCATTGGATGGGGAGCCGAAGCGGAGCTCTCACTCCGGGGCTACAAAGACCTGCATTTAAAAGGAATTCCTTTTACCTTTGCAAAAACTATGATATTGAGACAGGCATTAAGCTGGACATCTCCCCCTGGGGACAGCGCGAGGTTTGATCCTCTAGCCCAGTGTTTTGAGTGAACACCTCGTTTCAAATAGAGGTTAGTGAAGTGGCTAAAACAGGAATCGTCAAGCACAAGAGATATATGGAGCATTGGATGGGTAAGTACCATCCTGAATGCCCGGAGCGACTCGAGACTATATACGCCATGCTCGAGGATCCTGACATGAGGGCGAAATTTGTAGAAGTCCCTGTGAGGGAAGCTGGAAAAAATGAGCTTCTTTCGGTCCATTCCCCGGGCTATGTGGAAAGGCTTGAGTCCACGGCAGGTGTGGAATACACTTATTTGGATCCAGATACCCAGACCTGTGCAGCCTCTTACGAGGCGGCTGTTCTGGCAGCGGGTGGGTTATGCCAGTCTATCTCGATGGTCAACGCCGGGGACCTGGACAATGCCTTCGCCCTGGTAAGACCCCCCGGGCACCATGCAGAAAGAAGTGAGGCAAAGGGTTTCTGTCTGTTCAATAATGTGGCGATTGGTGCAAGATATGCGCAGGGGTCTCTGGGTCTGAAGCGTATTCTTATCGCAGACTGGGATTTACATCACGGCAATGGGACCCAGCACTCCTTTGAAAACGATCCCTCGATCCTCTACTTTTCCACCCATCAGTACCCCTACTATCCGGGCAGTGGCGCATTTGATGAAGTGGGCGTGGGCCAAGGCAAGGGGTTTACCGTTAATGTGCCTCTGAGCATCGGATACGGCGACGGAGAATATGTGGGCATATATGAGAGAATACTAAGACCCATCGCCCTTGAGTTCCAACCCGAAATAATCCTCGTATCGGCTGGCTTTGATATTTATATCGGAGATCCCCTTGGAGGTATGAATGTGACACCAAATGGCTTTGCAGGATTGATCCGCACCATTATGGATATCGCAGATGCATGCTGTGGAGGAAAAGTTGTCCTAACTCTTGAGGGGGGATATGATGTCCACGGCCAAAGGGATTCGGTGGAACAGGTCTTAAAGGAGTTGGCCGGACTGTCGAAGACCAATACCGGGGCGCTTCTGGCCACCGCTCACCAGGAGATGCTTAACTATCTAATTGAACGGGTAAGAAACACCCACCGCCAGCACTGGAAAAATCTGTAAAATTTCCCGGTATTTCTACGACTGAGATACAAAGACCCAGCATTGCTTCTTATCGCGGCGGGGATACCGGAGCAGGCGAAAGAAGATATGCTGAAGACAGGCATTCATTCACATCATTCAACAGTCTGAACACGCCATGATGCTATGGGGATAGCAGCACGGATAGCCCCAGCATTCTGATTTCAACCTGTTGTAAAGCTCCCGAGAGGTTAAGCCCCTATTGAATCAAGACCCCAGGCCGATTTGTTCATGAAGCGTACTGCAGCATTCAGATGACAGCATTAACAGCAGGGGGTTACGGAACAAAAGGGTGGTATCTTAAAGAGCCAACCTGAAAATGGTGCGAGAGCACAAAAAAAGCGGGAATGTCCCCCCGTGGCGGGAAAGCGTTGCCATAGAAGGAAAGGATCATCAGTCTGGAGTGAAACCCTATACAATGATTTTGGCAACAGCGTGACGATATTAAATCGAGCATTCTGGCTCGATGCGCTTTCAATGATGGGTAAGCGAGGTCGATTCGGCAAGTATGGTGAAACCAAACGTCTCGGGCGCCTCCGGCAGTCCGGCATAAGAGGCTTGCGCCATAAAGGACCAGAGGACCGCTCATACAAATCGAATCTCCATTCCAAGAAGGGGCCTTATCAAAAGAGGCGGGTGAGAATACGTGCAGCCCGATTGACTGACGGTGGGTTCATCAGACAATTGAGCGGAAAAGTCTTCAGCATATATGGCCCTTATAAGGACAGGATTTCTCAATGGTTTGAATCCGGAATGACCATGACGCTCATTGCCCTCGTGGATGGGGAGCCTGCAGGGTTTGTGATGACGGGCCGCTTGTCACAGGATCCCGATATCGCGTTTCTTTGTGAACTGCTCGCGATTGCTGTTGAACCTGAAAAACAGCAGATGGGGATTGGCCAAATGCTCATCAAAGAGACAGAGAAAAAGGCGGCCGAACTTGGAGAGAAGCGACTTTTTCTGCATACGGCGACAGAAAACCTTGCCGCCCAGAAACTCTTCAGCAAGAGCGGATACCGTCCATGCACGATAAAGAGAAAGTTCTACCCTGCTGGGCAGCATGCCCTGATGATGTCCAAGGAAATAGGGGAAGAGACAGGCACACAGGATGAACAAAGCCCGATTGAGTGAACAGGTCGGATGAGAGAGCCGTGTTTTAAAACTTGAACAAAGTTTATTTCTGGATATAATAATAGGGTTAGTAGAATGTCGGGAGGGGATTCATGGCACAAATAGACGCCTTTTTTAAACTCATGAATGAACAAGCTGCATCAGACCTGCACCTGGTTGCCGGACAGCAGCCTGTTCTGAGAATCGGCGGTGAATTGGAACGTGTAAAATACCACCCCCTAGAAAATGATTCCCTGAAGGCTATGCTCTATGAGATAGCGCCTGAACACAAGGTCAAAGAATTCGAGGAGACGGGGGATGTTGATTTTGCATATGAAATTCCTGGACTTGCCCGGTATCGGGCCAACTTCTTTCAGCAGAAGTATGGGGTGGGCGCCGTTTTCAGAGAAATCCCCTCCAAGATCTTGACCTGCGATGAGCTTCTTCTTCCTAAGGTGGTCAAAAGACTGGCCACCTTGCCGAGGGGACTGGTTCTGGTTACAGGCCCCACGGGTAGTGGTAAGTCAACCACACTGGCTGCCATTGTCCATGAGGCAAACATGAACCGCAAAGAACACATCCTGACCATTGAAGACCCCATAGAATTTGTGCATTCAAGTGAGAAGGCTGTCATCAACCACCGGGAGGTCGGCATGCATACAAGATCTTTCGCAGCGGCCCTTAGGGGGGCCCTGAGGGAGGATCCCGACATTATCATGGTGGGCGAGATGCGCGACCTCGAAACCATTTCGCTCGCCATTGAGGCCTCCGCCACAGGCCACCTCGTCTTTGCCACTCTCCACACAACCAGTGCTGCGAAAACGGTGGATCGTGTTATCGAGGTATTTCCTGTAAACCAACAAGAACAGATCAGGAACACCCTTGCGGATGGTCTTAGGTCTGTCATCGCCCAGAGCCTTTTCAAGAGGCGAGATCGAAGGGGGCGGGTTGCTGCCCTTGAAATCATGATCGCCAACCCTGCTGTTCGCAATCTCATAAGAGAGGGGAAGACCTATCAGATACCTTCTATGATCCAGACAGGGAAAAAATATGGCATGCAGTCCATGGATGACGCCATCATGGACCTTTTGATGAAAAAGATCATCAGTGCGGATGATGCTTACTTGAGGGCCTTTGAGAAGTCAAAATTCCTTGCCTTTTTGAAGCACCCGCCCTCCGATTTCACAGAGGTATAAAGGTCACCTATACCTCCAGGTCGGCAATAATGGTAAAATAGTTCTTTAAGCGACAAATCGTGAGGGAGCACACGAGAAGAATGAAAGGAAGGTAAAATAACCTATGAGACGGCAACAGATAGACCATATCCTTACGGTCATGCTGGAGTCCCATGACAACGTCTCAGACCTTAACGTCACGGTGGATAAACCCTTCCAGGTGGAGACTTCAGGCGAGCTGAAGCCGGTTTCACTCAATCCTGCGATTGACAAATTAACCCCTTTCCAGGCGGAAATCTTGGCACTCAACCTGATTGATGGGGACCGCAGGTTGACAAGAACGCTCCTCACCGAGGGTTCTTGTGATACGGCTTATCAGCTGGCTGGTAAGGCCCGCTTCAGGGTGAACATCTTTTCACAGAAAGGGTTTTATTCGACAGCTATGCGCCAGCTGGCCTCAAGGGTTCCCACGATTGAGGAGATGAAGCTTCCTCCTGCCTTTCGTATGATGAGCGAAGAAAGAAACGGCATCATCCTGGTAACCGGGGCGACCGGGACTGGTAAATCCACCTCCCTGGCGGCTATGTTGAACGAGATCAACGAGAGGAACTCGGTCCATGTGGTGACCCTGGAGGACCCTGTAGAATACGTCCATGCCCAGAAGAAGGCCACGTTCAATCAACGGGAATTGGGAATAGATTACGATACTTTCGCAAATGGACTCAGGGCCGCGCTGAGGCAGGCTCCAAAGGTGATTCTGGTTGGTGAGATGAGGGACAGAGAAACCGTAGAGATCGGGCTATCTGCTGCGGAGACCGGACATCTGGTTCTTACGACCCTTCATACGACGGATGCAGGTCAGACTATAAACAGGATGGTGGGAATGTTTGAAAGGGAAGAAGAAAGACAGATCCGTATCCGCCTCGCGGACAGCGTGCGATGGATTGCATGTCAGCGGTTATTACCCAAAGTTGGAGGCGGTCGCGTTGCAGCCTTCGAGATCCTGCGTGCCAACCTCAGGGTGAAGGATTGCATCCTCCACGGAGAATCCGAAGGCAAGACCTTTTATGAAATCATCGAACAGAGCCAGCCTTTTGGTATGATGACCTTTGATCAGTCTATCGCCGACCTTTACAAGAAGCAGCTTATTACTCAAGAGACAGCCATGAGTTATGCGTCCCACAAAGCTGTTGTAGGAAGGGCCATCGATGCGGTCAAGGCGGAAAAGGGTGAAAAAACAACGACCATAGAGGGTTTGAGATTAGATTCGGACTATGAAAGGAAACACACTAAGAAGTGATAGCCTAATCCATTAGGAGCACCCAAGATGGAGGTTACCTGCCAGCATTGTAAGGCTAAATTGAACATCCCTGATGAAAAGATCCCCAGGGAGCAGATGGTACGGGTGAGTTGTCCGAAATGCAAGGGCAAGATTACCCTGAATGGCCGGAGGGCGGAACTGGAGCCCTCCCCTCCTGTACCGAAAAATGATTCTGATACGGGAAAATTCCGCCTTCGGTTCATAGACGCCAAGCCCAGCCAGGAATCAAAAGAAGGGACCTATACCTATGAAGACTACAGCAGCGATGAAGCCCTTGATTTCTATGAAGAAGGGACCAAGCTGGCATTGGTTATGGCGGACAACAGGGATCATGCTGAAAAGATGCAAAAATCATTGCGCCAACTCGGTTATGAAAGCATCTCAACGCCTGACATAAGAGATGCTGTCGGAAAATTGCGCTTTCACCATTTCGATCTGATTATTCTGGTTGACGGGTTCGGCGGACAGCCGGTGGAAAACAGTCAAATTACCAATTTTCTGAACCGGCTTCCCATGGCCGTCCGTCGCCAGATCTTTCTCGCCCTCATGTCCGACAAGTTTAAGACCATGGACAACATGATGGCCTTTGCCAGAAGTGCCAATTTGGTCATCAATACAAAGGATGTGGACAAACTGCAACCCATCCTGAAAAAAGCGATTTCGGAAAACGAGAGGTTCTACAAGATCTTTATGGACACGCTGGTTGAGATCGGGAAGGGTTAGATGGCGCAGAGATGAAACTAAAACACAAATATCTTTTAAGGGTACAGAACTGTATCGGCACCATCATCGACGTTCACAAAAGGGTCGATTATCCTCGTGAGAACGAGAAGTTTTTGTCTCAGTTTGAAGAGTTAAAAAGAATCATCGATGACATGGATATGAGCCAGGTTTCTGAACGGGATGTGTGCATGGTTGAGCAAGCGACGAATGACCTGCTGGGTGAGTTCAGACCTGCCTTTGAATCGGGAGCATGTGGTTCTATCTCTGAGAGTGAGACCCATTAAGCCGTATTCCAGCCTGAGGAACTTCGGATAACATTTTTCATTCCTTCCTTTACCAAACCCCCAGTGGATCAACGGTACAGTTGAGAAGCCTAGCCCCCCTCACCGGGGTCAGTAAGCTTTCCCAATGACTTCTGAGATGCGCTATGCTGTCTGTTTCCCCGAGAGCCCACACAGAGCCGCCTGCCCCTGCCCCTGCAAATCTAGCGCCGCACCCGATTTTTTCGGCTTGGCTCACCAGTTTCTCAGTAATGGGTATGAGGGCATCAGGCGTGATCTTTCTGCGAACGGCCATCTCATCACACAGAAAACCCGCAGCCTTACTCCAGTCCCTCATCTTTATGGCCTGGGCCAATTTTCTTACGATATCGTTTACCTCAATCCAACCGGCTCTTGTTTTGCCGGATAGAAAATCACTGATCCAGGAGCGATTGATGCGCAAGGAAACGTGACTTTTGCCGCTGTAAGCCAAAAGGATATGCTTTGACATCTCCTTCTGACCCCTGACCCCCAACAGGGACTCTCTCTTATAGGGGGACCGCATGTTTCCATAACGCCAGATCCACAGATTGACACCTCCGTAAGCAGCGGCTGCTTGATCCTGGATGCCGCAGCCACCCAGGCTAATCCCATCTTCCAAGTGGTACCCCAGGTGAAGAATTTCTCTGGCGGAAAGTCTTTTCTTCCCCAACCTTGTGGCCACCTTGGAAAGAGCCTGGAGGAGGGCAACGAGAGCTGTGCTGGAACCGCCAAGGGCTGCCTTCACAGGGGAGTCCGATCTGATGTGGACCTGAAGGCCGTGGAAACCAAAATGAGAGATGGCCGCAAAAAAGAGGCCAAAGGGAGAATTGAAGGGAAGGCTTCCAAGGGGGTACACTTCCTCATGGGAAAACCCTTCTGACAAGATTCTCACCCAGCCCTCTTTAAATGCGGACAGGGTCACCCAGGTTCTCAAATTCAGAGCGACATTCATTGTGACCGGGTCCATCCTCTCCATAGGGAGCGCCATCGCCTTGATATCCCATGTCCCGCCCGAGTCAAGCCGACAAGGGGCGGAGGCTTCGATGGGGTGAGGCTGCAATATCTTTATTAGGGATAAAGACATGGAAGGATCCGCATTTCCCGTGGATGATATAGACGCTTCTAGCGCTGAATAATTCGTGCTAGAAATCCTTCACAAAGGTGGGGACCATCTGTTGGTTGCGCCGTCATATGACCAGCTGTCAACGAGCGCTTTTCTCGACGTGAACTGTGGGCTTTCTGCCCATAACAACATCTGTTGGTGCGCCTCATGCAATCTCTTAAATTTCTCCGCATCGCCGCCCACATCGGGGTGGTAAATCTTGGCCAACTTCTTATAAGAGGTTCTTATTTTGGATGCGTGCCCATCGGTTAGCAACTCCTCTATTTTGAGCTGGAGAAACTCTAGGGACTCTCGTTCGCGCTTGGAGAATCTGGGTCTCATCTTTTTGTCGGGTCTGATGGAGTCGGGAGGAATTCGATCGGTGTGGTTCCTTCTAAGAAGAAACAGAGAGGCATAGCTTTTGGAGTTTCTGTTGTTGATGATGCGATACCATTCTTCTGCTGATTGGAGGATAAGGCTTTTGAGATCCTCCGCAGGCTTTTTCCCTGACGTCCTTTTGTAAACAAATCTGGAGATTTCTTTTGACCAGACGGGGAGGACATCGAGGAAAACATAATTTTTGTTAAATGAAAAGGCGGCATATCTGGCATTGAATACCCTGAGCAATCCCTTCGAAAGGGAAAGAACCCAAAGTACCTGCTCCCGGCACTCCTTGGAGCAGTAACGTCTTCCCGCCTTCAGGCTGTTGGTCCCGCAAGCAAGGCATTTCCTTGTTCTAAGGCCACCACTTCGAGAGGGTATGAGATCGCTCTTCGCCATTTTAGCTCTTTGGTTTTGATAAGGGATGCTGTCCGGGCATAACGGAAGCTCTCAGTGTACCAGACCCATATCTCAATAAGAATTCACTATAGCTCGAAATCAATTAAGAATCAAGTAAACCCGCAAGAAAAGGGTTGCGCTTCGAAATTTGGAGGTGATGCTCGACCGGCGATTCGCGGGCTTTTTTTGGGAAAGGGTCATTGAAGGCTGGCAGTCGGCTGAAGGGCGTCTATGATCTTCACGACCTCTTTCAGATAACTCACGGTGTAGTCGGGCTTAGGATCTCCCGCAGACATGACCGATTTGTCGGTGTTCTTGAGCAGTACCGTAACAGCCCCTGCCGCCTTGCCGGCCATGACGTCAAACCGAAAATCCCCGACCACCATCAATTCCGATGTGGAAATATCCATGCGCGTTGCAGCCTGGCGAACACCGTCTGGGTGAGGCTTGGGCAGGGATTCTTCCCGGGTGATGATGGCAGCGAAATCCTCTAACATGCTGCCCTCAAATTTCTTGAGCGCGAGACGGACTGCCTGCATGCTGTTTCTGGTTAAGATACCGAGAAGCACACCCCTCTGTTTGAGGGCTGACAGGCACCGTTCAGCGCCGATGTTTGGAAAGGATGCCTCTGCTGCCGCCTCCTCCTTCGCTTCAAGGATCTTCGTGAGGCGGGCTCGTTGTTCATGGGGCAGTGTGTCCAAGTACTCGAGGATAGGGATGTCTGGCGGGCAATTGATTTCGCGTTTAATCGCAGGGAAATCGAGTGCCCCAGGATAGGTCAGCGTCCCGTCAAAGTCAAAGAGGACCCCTCTGATCCTCTTTCTTAGCTCAGCGCGGGTTTTGGTCATGGTCTCCCTTAACAATGACTGAAAGCTCATTCATCCTGGAATCTGGGGGTACCCTGTACCTGTCCCAAGGTGAATCTCCCCGCCCACAGGGCGGGGTAGCTTCACAACCGGAAAATGCCTCGCATTTTCCGCAAAGCCGCCATCGCCGACTTCAGAGCGAAATAGGTTTAACCCATTTCGCATTTTAGAAACCGCGGGGCAAGCCCCCTGCACCCCCACAAAAACGATGCGCCATTCGCCCCCGCCCTTCCGGCCGGAGCTCTCTGCCGCTGTTTTTGCAGATTCTTGCAGACCCGAACCATTCGGATGACCACCAGGCCACCCAGTAAGACCATACGGCCATGAGCTGACCCTGTCAATCTGAAACCTGTGCCAACACTTGTGAACGATACTAGAAAGTTATTCTAAACGGTTCAGCCCGAAGAGGCCCTCGCAGAGAGGGCGATTCATTGACATCCTATCCAGGATTATATATTCTCCGAGATAAGCGATACATATTTAACACTCTTGGGAGTGCCTCTGTGGCCCCAATATGGGGCTGCCTCATTCATTCTAGGAGTCTGTCATGGGGGAACCGGCTGACTGAACGACCCCTTGTGTTTCCAATGAGGCGAAGCCCCCAAAATTTGTCTGATCTTTTGACAGCATCCCGGATGCTAACCTTTTCTGGTTTTTCCCATGAGCCTTATCTTCGATGCCAGAACTGCCGAGCTTTACGCGTCTTGGTACCGATCCTCCCAAGGCCAAGCCATGGAAACTCTGGTAGAAGAGTCCTTCCATGCCCTCCTCCAACCCCAGCCAGGGGAAAGGGTTTTGGACATAGGCTGCGGTGATGGCAATCATCTCCTTTTCTTCAACAAGTCAGGGCTTGATATCAGCGGCTTGGATGCCTCCCCGTACATGGTTCGCAGGGCGAAAGAGCGACTTGGTGACCGCTCCAGCCTGAAGGTGGGGTTCGCGGAAGATCTCCCATTTGACGACAATGAATTCGATCTGGCAACCCTTATTAACACACTTGAATTTGTCGATAACCCGTTGGAGGCGATGAGGGAGGCGGGAAGAGTCGCCAGAAGGGGGGTCTTCATTGGCGTCATGAACAGTATTTCCTGGTACTGCCTGAGTACCAAGCTGGAGAGCCTATTTCGGAGATCTCTTTTCAATCATGTCATTTTTTACAACCTCTGGGAGTTGAAATCTTACGTCCAGAGCGCTTTTGGGAATGTACCGGTCAAGTGGCGCTGCGCTCCGTTTAGAACCGCTCTACTGGAAAGGCTCTGCGATGCATTCTCAGCACGGTGGTACCTGGAACATTGTCCCTTCAGAGCTTTCTTAGTGCTTTCCGCAACCATGCGATACTGGCTAAGGACAGATCAGCGCCCATTGAAGGTCAACCTAGAAAAAGCTGGGGGATCCATTGTGAGCGGGGTTACCCGGGGAAAATTACCTTGCGTGGAGGTCACTCCAAAGAATGAAAGAAGCATATCTGTATGAAAAGATGGACAACCAGAGGGTCCGTTGTTTTCTCTGCAACCATAGGTGCCTGATAAAAGAAGGGGCAAAAGGGATTTGTGGCGTGCGAGAAAACCAGGGTGGGACCCTTATGAGCCTCGTTTATGGAAAGGTTATTGCCAGGCATGTGGATCCCATTGAGAAAAAGCCCCTTTTTCATTTCTTGCCGGGTACCCGGTCCTACTCCATTGCGACCGTTGGATGCAATTTCAAATGCCTTTTTTGCCAGAACGCAGACATATCCCAGATGCCCTCTGATCATGAGCAGATCTGGGGTGAGGACATGACGCCCGCCATCATTGTAGATGAGGCGGTCGCCACCAGATCCGCTACGATCGCCTACACATACACCGAACCGACCATCTTTTTTGAACTGGCCCTGGATTCTGCGCGCTTGGCTGTTCAAAAGGGGGTGAAGAACATCTTTGTCTCCAACGGGTACATGACCGAGGAATGCCTGCAGGATATGTACCCCGACCTTCATGGGGCGAATGTTGATCTCAAGGCGTATAGCGACAAATTCTACAAGGAGCAGTGCGGAGCAAAATTTGAGCCTGTCCTTAAGACACTTGAAACCATGAAAAAGATGGGGGTCTGGCTTGAGGTGACCACGCTGCTTATTCCTGGACTCAATGACTCGGACCAGGAGCTCAACCACATCGCCAAGTTTCTTGTTGGCCTCGATTCTGACATCCCATGGCACATCAGCCGTTTCCACCCCACTTACCGCCTCATGGATAGGCGTGCAACCCCTCCTGAAAGTATTCGCAGGGCCCGAGACATCGGATACGGGGCGGGGCTTAAATACGTCTATACTGGCAATTTACCCGGGGACGAAGGGGAAAAGACATTCTGTCACGAGTGCAAAGGCGTTCTGATTGACCGGCATGGCTTTTATATCACGAAGAACGTCATCAAAGACAATCGTTGTCCCCAATGCCACGCCGAGATTCCCGGGGTTTGGGGATAGAAACGCTGATCTTTTCGCCCCAATCTGATAGGTCTGCAAGCAAGGACGGCTCTCTCGGGTTCTTCCTAAAGTGTAAACCCCCGCTGAGTTTAGGAAAGGCCTTCTTCCACAGCGGGGGTTTTTTGAGGCGAAGCTTCGCTAGTATTGGACCATCGTTAGGAACAGACCGTGTGGCGGGGCCTTAAGACCCGCCATCTGCCGGTCTTTGGCTTTGAAGAGCTCCATAAATTCGCCAAAGTCCATTCTTCCCCGACCCGCATCAACAACAGTGCCCACAATATTTCTGACCATATGCCTGAGAAAGCCGTCAGCCTCAAAGACGAAACGCAGGACCCCTTCCTCGGGTACGTGGAGTTCGGCCCTCATCATTTCCCTTACAGGGTTGGTATTTCCGCTTCCCGTCGACTTGAAGGAGGAGAAGTCGTGCTTGCCTCGCAAAGCTGAGATACATTTCTCCATCTCCTCCGTGTCCAGTTTCATTGGCACGTGCCAGGTGTACAGGCGCAGAAAAAGGTCCGGTTCCTTCCGGTTCAGTATTCTGTATTCGTAAGTTTTGCTTTTGGCGCTGTAACGGGCATGAAAATCCAAGGGGACGTACTCAGCTTTCTTGATGAATATATCCCAGGGTATCAGACCGTTGAGGCCCCTGCTGATCGATGGAGGATCAATTTTCGTATGGGTGATAAAGTGGCAGACTTGATATAGGGCATGAACGCCTGCATCGGTTCTTCCGGAGGCAATCAGCTTGACACGCTCTCCGGTCATCATTTGGAGCCTGTCCTCTAAAACACCCTGGATTGTCGGCGCCTCTTTTTGGCGTTGCCACCCATGATAGTGGCTGCCATCATATTGGAGGACCATTCTGATGTTCACTTTTTTCTCCATGTCTCCCTTATAAGACAAAAATGGGGAAGTCACAAATGACTTCCCCCATGACTGATCTGTGGGCGTGCAACAAGCGAAAGCCCAAGAATAATGGCTCAACGTTTCGAGTATTGGTAGCGCGCCCGTGAACCACGCAGGCCGTATTTCTTGCGCTCTTTCATCCTGGAATCCCTGGTGAGCAAAGCCGCTTTTTTCAAAGGAAGCCGAAAATCCGGGTTGATTTCTGCGAGAGCGCGGCTGATACCGTGCCGGATAGCGCCGGCCTGTCCTGAGATACCCCCGCCCCTCACACTTACGGTGATATCATATTTGCCCATAGTTTCGGTTATTTCCAGGGGCTGCTTAATGAGAATTCGGTCTGCCTCCCTGGTTAAGTATTCTTCGACAGGCCTCTTATTGACGACGATCACACCCGTGCCCGGTTTTATCCAGATTCGGGCTACAGACGTCTTTCTTTTGCCAACTGCGTGATATTTCTCTTCAGCCATTTAAATCTCCAACTTCTCTGGTTTCTGCGCCTGATGTGGATGCTCAGGCCCCGCGTATATTTTCAGTTTTTTCAACTGACGCCGCCCTAGGCTATTCTTGGGCAGCATGCGTTTGACCGCAAAGCGTATGATATCTTCAGGTTTTTTTTCCAGCAGTTTCCTGGCCGAAATTTGCTTTAGCCCCCCCACATAACCACTGTGGCGGTAGTAGACTTTCCTGTCCCACTTGGATCCTGTCATTGCAACCTTATCGGCGTTGATAACCACGATGAAATCGCCTGTATCTGCATGAGGGGTAAAAACAGGTTTATGCTTTCCCCTCAAGCGGGCAGCGATCTGGCTGGCCAACCTACCCAGGACTCTATTTTCGGCATCTACAAGATACCACTTCTTGTCCACTTCATGTTCTTTTGCAGCAAATGTCTTCATAAGAGGGCACCCTTCCTCCAAAAAACAAAATATTAATTAATATGAAATCTTCTCCCCAGTGTCAAGCCATTTTTTGCGTCAAACCCTATTGACAAAACCAGTAATCACTGTTAGTAACTTTTCAAACAATTTGCGCCCGTAGCTCAGCTGGATAGAGCGCCGGGCTTCGAACCCGTAGGTCGCAGGTTCGAATCCTGCCGGGCGCGCCTCTTAAATAGATGGAGTAATGGCGTGTTGGAGTACTGGAGTAATGCGTCGCTGCAAAAAGTCTCTAATCCAGACCCAACATCCCAATACTCCATGACTCCAATACTCCAACGGTGAGCGAAGCGAACACACTTGCGGGCCTGTAGCTCAGTTGGTAGAGCAGTTGACTCTTAATCAATTGGTCGGGGGTTCGAGGCCTCCCAGGCCCACCAGAAAAATCAAGGGGTTAGCCGTTTTGGCTGGCCTTTTTTGTCCCTGAAACGACCGATTGCTGTTCAGAAATCGGATGACCGCGAACTATCCAACGATGTCCTTTAGCCTGAGATGGGTCCCCTCTTGCCATCCGCCAAGCAGGTGCAGATGGAGGTGGAAAACATACTGCCCCCCACCCCGCTCCACATTGAAGATCAGTTTATACCCTGTACGGGCAATACCAAAATCCTCTGCGACCTTGTGAGCCCCGAAAATCAATTCGGAAACCACGGATCTATCCCCTTCCTCGATGTCATTGAGGCTTCGGATATGCTTCCTTGGAACGAGGAGGACATGCACCGGTGCCTGGGGACTCACGTCATTGAATGCCACAACAGAATCATCCTGATACACAAAGTCCGCTTTTTTTTCACCCTGAACAATCTGACAGAAGACGCAATCTTCCATAGTTGCTCCACTTAGCCCTTCTTTGTAAATCACTGCTG
>JASFTV010000030.1:0-17591 GCA_050050615.1 Desulfobacteraceae bacterium | reverse complement strand
TATCCTTGGCTCCACTGGGTTGCTCGGGGAATGGTCTTTAGAGAGGGCCGGTCGGCAAGGAATTGGGGGCAAAAGGGGTTGCAGACAGTGGGTGTTTGATCTATGGGACCAGAAGGCAAGACATCATTTTCCCTGTGATTGCTGCCTTTGTTGTAGGGTATTTTCGTGATTCCCTATACCGCCTTTCCATTTCAACCGGTCATTTCATTGCTTCTTGTCTGAATGCCTCCTGTAAGGTTGCGAGGTGTCGACGCCATTCCGGGTCAGCTTCGATGTTGGGGATCACCGCGGACCCGGATATTCCCCTCTTCTTTAGCCGCTCCAGGAGAGCCTTCTCGTGCTCCTCTCTTTCAAGAGAGAGCTTTCCCTCATAACCATCCAGCGTTTCCCTGATCGGCCCTGTATCCATGCCTATAGTGCTTTCCAGGATTTTCAGCATAGGTTCGTTGTCTTCCTCAAGCTTGATTCGGGCGAGTGATTCTTCCCCGATGATAGAATCAACCATCTCCTTGTCTTTCCCCTGCAAGGCAGTAATTTCTATCTTGAATCTATCCAGAGTCAGAATGCCGTCTAGGAACTTCTGAATCAGCCCCTTCACCATCCCTTCCATCTCCTGCTGCTTGAACGCTCTCTTCTCCTCCTCAGTCACGGTCAGATTCTTGGTCTTTTCCATGATGATATCAAGCGTGCTTTTGATCTCTCCCACTTTATTTACCTCCAAAAATACCAATAATGACCAAAGACGAAGCGTAACGCGGCAGTTGGACTTCCTACGAAGCTGTCAAACTTGATCAAATTCTTCTCTGAACTTCCAGTAAGTCCGCATATACCTCTCGAACTCACCCTTATAAAACTGATACATTTCAGGTTGGGGATGAATGACTTTCAGAACCGGATTCTTGTCCAACAAAGCCTTGAACGAATCGATGACGCCCAGGGTATGATATGCGAAGGCTGCGGCACCGAGTACCGATCCTTCAGGCTCGCCCGTAACCATAAGTTCTCTTCCAAGTACATCGGACAGTATCTGGAGCCACAGCGGTGAGTGCGTAAAACCTCCTGTCACCCGAATCTCTTTGGGGCTACCGACCAGTTCGTCTAACGGTCCAGAAACACTCAATATCCGGTAGCAGACGCCTTCCATCAGCGATCGAATTATGTGAGCCTGACCGTGATGGAGCGACAGCCCCATGAGTATTCCTCTCATATTTCCATTCCAGTAAGGCGAACGCTCTCCGGCCAGAAATGGGAGAAAAAGCAGTCCATCTGCGCCAGGTGAAGCTTTCTCTGCATATTCGCTCAATACCGTGTAAACGGATTCTCCCCGTTTTTCTGCCTCCTGTTTCGCACGGTCTCCAAAATTATCCCTGAACCATCGAAGAATATTGCCTCCATTGTTGATAGCGCCTCCTGCAAACCACAGCCGCTTTCCAAGGTAGTAGCAAAAGGTCCGTTGTTGGGAATCAAAGGTCGGACTGTCGATCAGCCTGCGAACAGCGCCGCTTGTTCCAATCATCACAGTCATCTGGTCAGAATGAACCGTGCCTGAACCGAGGCTGGACATGGCTGCATCGGAAGACCCTACGACGATTCGGGTAGAATCGGACAAACCCGTTTTTTTGTATATCTCAGGGCGGAGTCCTTCGACGATATATGTCGGCGTCACGACCGTTGCAGCTTGCTGCCTGGAAATACCGGCCATTGCCAAGGCCTTATCTTCCCAGTCCAAGTTACTAATATTCAATAGGCCCGAACCGGAAACAGTGGCCTGATCCTCCATCAGCTCACCGGTTAGACGGAAGAGGACAAAAGCTTTCAGGGATACAAAGGTCTTCACTTTCTGAAACAGATCTGGCTCCTGCTCCCGCCACCAAGCGATCTTCGCTGAGGAATACATGGGATGCAAGGGGCATCCTGTCAGCGAATAGATATCGGACCCTATGTCTTGTTCTTTCCATCTTCTCACCAGCACGCGCGCCCTCGAATCCTCCCAAGTGAGGATAGGCGTAACCGGCGATTTATCCTCGGCCAACCCCAGCAAGGTGTGGACCGAACAGTCCAGCGTGAGAGCACTAATTTCTTCAGGGTCCCGGCCACATTTGACCACGGTCTCCTCCATGGCTTTCATGACGGAGGAGAAAATAGTTTCAGGGTCTTGCTCAGCCCAATCAGGTTGGGGATAATAGGTCGGGTACTCCACCATCGCACTGCTCAGACACTTGAGTTCAGGGTCATACAGAGCACCCCGACAGCTTCCTGTTCCTATATCTACAGCCAGGACCAAACCCATGCGTATCGCCCTTGTCAAGGTATAAGGAAAACCTTAGCCCCTAAACCCTTTTCAACGACTTCAAATGCCTCTTCCCATTTGTCTAAGGGGAACTCATGAGTCACGACAAAGCCCGGATCGATCCTCGCCGCTCCCATGACCGAAACGGCCCGTATCCAGGAACCGTGAGAAGAGCTTAGATTGAAATGAAGATCCAAAACTTTAAACATCGCCTCCTGCCATGGGAATTCGACCGGTCTCTCGCCCGGTAGACCGACAGCCGAAATCTTTCCCAGTTTATGCACGACCTTAACAGTCTGTGCTATAGCCTCCGGAGAACCTGAGGCCTCTATGGCTACGTCCGCGAGTTGATCGGCAGTTAGCCTCTTTACAGTGTCCACCACATCTTCCCGGCTAGCGTTAATAATCGCGTCAACGGGAATCTGGCCTGCAATTTTGAACCGACGTGCCGTATCCATCTCCGTGCCGACAAGAAGGACCTGAGCAGCGCCGGAAATCCGGGCCACGGCAGCAGCGAGGAGACCGATCGGCCCGGCTCCAAAAATGACCACTCGGTCACCTGTCCGAATCCCCCCCCTTTCAACAGTTTCATGAAGCACGATAGCCAAGGGTTCGGCGACCGCGGCTGAACGATCGCTTACATTTTCGGGAATCCGATGGAGCATGGCTGCCGGCATTTTGACATATTCCGCAAAGCCGCCGTCCCTACCCCAGCCGGGCGAACGTTTCTCCGCACATATCTGGCTGTACCCTGAACGACATGGATCGCAAATCCCGCACGCCCCGGAGTGCGGCTCGCAGACGACCCGATCTCCGATCCGCCATTGCATAACCCCATCTCCCAAATCGGCGATGACTCCGGAAAATTCGTGCCCCAGGACGACAGGCGGGTAGTATACGAATTCGTCATGGCGAATGTGGATATCCGTTCCGCAGATCCCGGCAGCTTTCACCTTTATCAATACCTCACCAGATCCGGGTTGCGGGATCTCCAGGTCTTCAATCCTTAACATCCCTCTGCCTTTACCTGTTTTTACTAAGGCTTTCATCATCTTCGACCTCGGTTTCTTTGCCCTATTTCTGTCGCTTCGGGATTCACGATGAATTGAGGACGTTGGCCGGATAGTGCCTGGATCAGATTCTGGGAGGCCAGTTTTCCCATAGCTTCGGTAGCTTCTTTGGTGTGGGCTCCAATATGGGAGGTGAGAACGACATTATCAAGCTTTGTCAAGGGAGAGTCCACAGGTGGGTCCGTTTCTAGAACGTCCAGCCCTGCACCGCCCAAGCGATGATTCACCAAGGCCTCATAGAGCGCCTTCTCATCCACCAATTCACCTCTTGCCGTATTAATCAAAATAGCACTCTTTTTCATTAGCCCCAGTTCCGGAGCTGACATGATATGATAGGTCGAGTCTGTTAGGGGAATGTGAAGGCTCAAGAAGTCAGCCTTTGCAAGTACTTCTTTCAATGGCAGATAGGAAACGCCTATCTGATGCGCCCACGCTTCATCTTCCCTGATGTCATGGCAGATCAAGTGCATGTTGAATCCCTTTGCGCGCAAGGCAAGTTGCCTTCCAGTCTGGCCGGTTCCCAGGATTCCAAGCGTTTTGCCCCACAACTCAACGCCTTCATAACATTGCCACTTACCCTGGCGAATCTGTCTGTCTGATTCCGAGATATGTCTTGCCACATCGAGCATCAGGCCAAAGGCCAGTTCTGCAACGGCCGAGCTATTGGTTCCTGGCGTATTCAGAACCATGATGCCCAATTGGGTTGCCCTGCCCAGATCGATATTGTCTGTCCCCACGCCATACTTTGAGATTACTTTCAGCCGGGTTGCCCTTTCCAGAACCTTAGAGCTGATTGGATCCAGGCCGACAATGAGTCCATCTGCCTCCGGGATGAGTCTAATCAGCTCCTCTTCACACAGGAGACGACCAACAGGATTCAGCACCAGCGTATAACCCTCATCTCGTAACATATTAATAGGGGTTGGGTCTGTCTTCCCAAAGGTGCGAGGGGTAATGAGAATTTTGTTAGACACGGGCTGATACCCTTCTCCGCATTTCTACGGCGTTTCTATAAACTTTCTAATTGAGGAACGCTTTCTAGCCCGGATTTAGCCCATGATGCGGACCACTTCACCGGTTCTGGAGGAAGCATTGATCGCCTCGAGCACCTGGATCTCGGGATACACTTCCTCTCCTGAAGCCATCGGTTCCCTATTCTCTCGGACGGCAGTAACGAACTCCTGCATCTGAAGCGTGTAATTGGAAGGTTTCTGTTCCCCATCAAGGAGGGTCTCTCCATTCAGGAAGAGACGGTTACCAAAACAGAAGGGGCGGTCCAAGCCGTATTCGACAAGCCGGAAACTCCCTTTTTCCCCAACAACCAAAATCTCGTGTACCGGCGGCTGGGTGTTAAGAGAGAGGTGAAGAGACGCGGTAGCATCCCCGGGGAATTCCAGAATGACGTCCTGCTCGTCTTTCATTCCATAACCTTTCGGATGCCGCGAGAATGTCCTAGCGTAAAGCCGCTCCGGCATCTGCGCGATCATCCAGAGGCAAAAATCGACCGAATGGCTGGTCTGAAGATAGGTAATCAGATCGCCCGACTGTTCTTCCGATTTCCACCACTCGGTAGGTGGCTCAGGAAAGTGTACCAGAAAATTGGAGACGATTCGAATTATCGGCCCAATCTCCCCCAGCCGTTTCTTTATCGTCAACACGGCATCACTAAAACGGCGGCTTTGTCCGACCATGAACGTGATCTGACTCTTTCTTGCCGCAGCGACCATTTCCTCTGCCTCAGGGGTGGTCAAGGCCATCGGTTTTTCAAGCAAAATGTGCTTACCAGCCTCGGCCGCCGCAATGGTGGCTTCGTAATGCAAATGATGGGGAAGGCAGATGAGGACCGCCTCCACTTTTGGATAAACCAGGAGCTCATGGTAGTCTTGAACGTACCAGTCCACACCAACTTTTTCTCCCGTCTTGCGGGCTTTTTCCGGGAGTGCATCCGACAACGCCACAACCTCTGCCTGGTCATGGAAATAGCTGATCGCATCCAAGTGGGCCTGAGCGATTCTACCACACCCGATAATTCCAAATTGCAACCGGCTCATGTTTTCCTCCTCTTTTATCTCTCAATGAGCGACCCCTTTGGTTACCAAGCTAGCCTGTCCTATGAGATAACAAACAAGCAGGAACATGGATAAGCACGCTCATCGGCCTACCTTTGTCCTCTTCCCAGATGCCTTATGCACAGAACTATTTTTCTTCTAAACAGCACAAGTGAGTATACGGCGGGATTCACTAAGGCATAAAGATTTTGGGCACGACCATCGCAAGTTCAGGTATATATGTAACAAGAAGCAGTATGACGATTGAGGCCGCCAGAAAAGGTAATATGGCTCGAGCGATCCTCTCCATGGAAACTTCAGCAAGAGGAGATGCCACAATCAGGCAGACTCCAAGTGGCGGGGTTGCTAACCCGATGTTGAGATTGACCACCATAATAATTCCGAAATGGATCGGATCAATTCCAATACTCTCAGTGAGCGGCAAGAGAATGGGCGTTAACAGGATAACGGCGGCAAGCGTCTCCATAAATGTGCCAACAAAAAGTAGGAGGGCATTGACCAGCAATAGTATGATTATGGGATTCTTTGAAAAACCTGTAATCGCAACCGCAACGGCCTCCGGGACCCTTTCTGCTGCCAGTATCCAGCCAAAGAGATGTGCAAATGCCAGAATAATGAGTATGGCCCCTGCCATCAGGGACGTATCGTAGAGGATTTTCAAGAAGCTCTTAATCTTTAGTTCCCGGTATACAAAAAAACCCACAACCACCGCGTAAAGAACGGCCACCCCTGCCGCCTCAGTAGGCGTAAAAACACCGCTTAGAATTCCTCCCAGAAGGATGGCCGGCATCATAATCGCAAGAATCGCGTCAACAAGACCTTTTGTGAAATTCTTAATTGATAGGATCTTCTGCCTCACGCCGAACTTCTGTTTTCTCGCATAATAGCCTGCAACGATGAGTTGTACTGCCCCGAGCATCAGACCCGGAATAAAACCAGCCAAGAAAAGCTTCGCAATGGAAACCCCCGACATGGCGCCGTACACAACCATAGCAATGCTGGGAGGAATTGTAGGACCTATTGTAGAAGATATGGCCGTCACAGCGCCGCTGTATTCCGGCGTGTACCCTTCCTTTTTCATGGCGGGGATCATGATAGATCCGATCGCCGCAGTATCGGCGGCCCCAGCTCCCGTGATTCCCGCGAAGAAAACGCTGGACACAATATTCACGTAAGCCAAGCCTCCGCGAATGTGTCCAATCACAATGTAAAAGAAGTCGACCAAACGCCTGGTAATCCCGGACTCATTCATTAATTTCCCGGCCAGAATGAAGAGAGGAACAGCTAGCAGCAGAAAATTGTCAACACCTACGAAAAACCTTTGAGCCACTACGACCAGAGGCACGTCAACCTTCAAGAGATAGATGACACTGCTGATACCAAGGACAAAGGCAATAGGAATTCCAATCGCTAGTAGAATGATAAACAAAATGGGAATCATGGATGTTTTTCCTCACCACCTCATTTTAGCCGGAATGTCACAACCTGTCCTATGGTGTTGAGCAGAAGGAAAAAGAGCATGGTCAAGAATCCGAATCGCAAAAGGCGGTAAAGATAGACCATAGGAATCCCCAGAGCGGGACTTACGGTTTGGGTGATAATCGCTTTTTGTATCAAGGCTGATGGAGAGATGATGCAGACGATCAAAAAACCAATAATGAGAAGTTGCGATATAATGATAACGGTCTTGTTAACAGGGAAAGGGATCATATTGATTAGAACTTCTATTTTTACGAACTGCTTACGTCTTAATGCAACACAAGCACCAAACAGGACTGTATAGACGAGAAGATAGCTCGATATTTCAGTGGTCCATGATAACGGCGATGAGAGCACATATCGAAAAAATACTGCAAGATTCACAATAAAAGCGATGGCACCCATACTTATGATGAGGGAAACTCTGATAACAGCTTCGTAGATGTCAGCTATCCTGTTTATGGCGTTCAGTGCTTTCATCCATGCACCCTTTCCTAAAACAGCACCTACCCTTCAATGAAGCCTCCCCGCGGCAAGCCGTGGGGCATACTGGCGAAGGAGAATAAAGAGACGGGCAGCGAAGGCGTTCACATCGTTCAAATATTGGCACAGGCAGGCAGAGAGATTCAAACCTGCCTGTGCCGAGCGCAGCTTCTATTTCAGATCAGCCAGGATTTTAACGAGTTACGAACCATTCTCCTTCCTCGATACCCGCCCCCACTTCTCTTATTTTCTTCACCATCTGTCGTACCCAACCAGAGGTGTCCGCCGGAAGCTGGTCATACAACCACTCATAAACGGGTGTTGTTGCCCCTACAAATGGCGTAATGTCCCCAACAGAATTAACCTGGAGACCCTGTTTTTTCATCTCATCAATGGCCCATCCGCCTTTTTCGAGAGCATCCTTGTCCATCTTGTCCCGCCACACTTTTATACATTTTGTTACGGCGAGTTGATGCTCTGCGGATAACTTATCCCAAGTTATCCCACTCATCAGGAAAATGCCGCCATTGGAGACCACCGGAACCAATGATAGATATTTCTGAACCTCATGGAATTTCATCCCGTACAGCGTAAGAGGCCCGTTTTCATTGCCGTCGACAACGCCAGTCTGGAGAGCTGTATAGAGCTCTCCGAACGGAAGAGGAACGGGACTCGCACCAATACTATCATAAGCTTTCATGTGCAGCGGGACCTGCATGGTTCTGAACTTCAGTCCCTTGAAATCCTCCAGAGTGTTCAGAGCTCGCTCATTGTTCATGGGTAGCCTGAAATCAGGAGCCGCGATACCCAGGACTTTAAGCCCTACTTTATCGCCCTGCTGTCTCGATTTCTCCAGGATTTCTTGACCCACAACACCATTCATGACCGCAAGCCAGTGTTTCGGCCCCTTGAATAGAAAAGGCAGATTCAGGATGCGCAAAGCGGGGATAAATGTACCGGTAACTCCTATGGACGTCGCCTGAAACTGGACACTGCCGAGTTGTAGTGCTTCTGTAATATCCCGTTCTCCGCCCAGTTGACCCTGAGGATAAAGTTTGACCTGCAATGCACCGTTCGTGGATTTCTCCAGGCAGTCCGCAAATGC
The DNA here is from genome assembly GCA_050050615.1 of Desulfobacteraceae bacterium. Lineage (GTDB taxonomy): Bacteria > Desulfobacterota > DSM-4660 > Desulfatiglandales > HGW-15 > JASFTV01. The sequence goes on along the minus strand of JASFTV010000030.1, from coordinate 9,095 downwards.
CTCACCAGCAGTGTGATAGAAATAGATGGGGACATTTGCATGTCCGTACTTGAATTCTTTCACTGCTGCCGCTGCTGAAGATATCGTACCGGTGACCAATAACAAACTACTTACAGTAAGACCAAGAAGCATCATCAAACCCAGTTTCTTCATATTGACCTCCTTCCCTAAAAGGTTAAACGACAGTGCTCCACCGAGAGTGGAGCAGCCCTTATGAAGATTGGCCTTGCTTTCTAAGACCTGAGATAGCCTCATAGATTCTGTTCCATATGCATCTTCAACCTTCTCAGATCGCCTCTTGAAAGCAATACCAGCCCTACCTGTTATAAATTTTCCCTCTTAGTGCGCGCCTCACGGATAACTGAAACGTATTGCCTGGCCCGCTCGGTAATCAGGTTGATACTTCCCTTCTGGAAAGCCTCTTTATTGACCAGATCCCCTCCTGCTCCAGCGAAGATCGCGCCCGCCTTCAAGTACCGGGGCAGCGTTGCCAAATCCACCCCTCCTGTCGGGACTAGAGAAATCTCAGGGAAAGGCTCATGAATCATGCGGATGTAATCCGGGCCTCCCACGGCTTTTGCGGGGAATACTTTTACGGCACTCGCCCCTGCTTCCCAGACGCTCAGTATTTCAGTCGGGGTTAGCGCTCCTCCGATGACACAGAGGTTCTCTTTCTTACACAGGGAAATAACTCCCGGGCTGAGCGTTGGTGTCACGATGAACTGGCTTCCGGCTTCAATCGCCTTCTGACACATCTCGAGATCTGTTACGGTTCCCGCTCCAATGGTCATCCATCCTGAAAATGCTTCGGAGACCCTCTTAATAACTCCGATCGCGTGAGGGACTGTCATCGTAATCTCACAGGCCGGAATTCCCCCTTCCAAAAGAGCTCCAGCCGCATCCACCGCATCCTGCTCCTTGTCGGCTCTCACCACTGGAACGATGCCTATCTTCGCCAATACATCAAGGGTCGCACTTCTCATCATTACTTCCTTTACTGCCCTCGTAGACTCAGCAGCAAAAGGAAAAAATACCACTGATCTCTCATGGCCAGACTGACGCCGGGGCGGCTATACAGGAATGGAATCCGTTTAGTCATAGCCTGTTCATTCGCCATTCTATTCGTTTGACCCGCTCTACAATTCCTTTCCCGGCCTCAGTACCTTTTATCCACCAGCGACCTTTTTACCCGATCTAGCCGATCTCTTGTCTTGGAAAAGTCTCTCATGGCAAGCGCCACAAACAGGACGTCTATGATCGCCAGTTGAATCAACCTCGAAGTCATAGGTGCCAGTCGAAGGGCCGCTTCCTGCGAACGGATGCATATAACGATGTCACATATCCTGGAAAGAGGCACATTTTCCTGACCGACAATCCCGATCACAGTGGCGCCTGAACTCTTCGCAATCTTTGCACTTTCAAGAATGTCCTTGGTGGACCCGGTATGTGAAATCGCTACCACCACATCTTTTGGAGATAGTAATGCGGCGGACATGACCTGCATATGAGGATCGTCGTAAACAATAGAGGGAATCCCCAGTCTGAAGAACTTGTGATGGGCATCACGGGCCACAACACCGGAGCCTCCTTGCCCGTAGAATTCGACGCGTTCCGCCATCCTCAGTGCCTCAACGGCATCCTCGATAACCTTTAAATCCAGATGATTCAAGGTGTTGTTGAAAGCCTCTTTGGCTGAGTTGAAAAGCTTGTTGAAAATCTCGGGAACACTGTCCTCTTCTTTGACGTTTTCGTGAATATATTGGCTGGAAGGAAGGTCTTTCGCCAGATTGAGTTTGAGCTCCAAATAACCTCTTAGGTCCAGCTTTCTGCAAAAACGGATAACGGTCGGTTCGCTGGTTCCTGAGCTTTCAGCTAACTCGGTGATGGAACTGAGAATGACGGAATCAGGGTCTTTGAGCACGCACTCCGCCACTTTCTTTTCGGAGTTTCGAAATCGAGGCATTGCAGCCCTGATCGTTGAGAGGGTATCAGACATTTTGTAGCTTATTTCCCAAATTCTGAATTATTTCTAATTCCAGCCCTCTTGTAGGAGATATACAACAAAAACTTGTGATCTTGTCAAGTACAATTCAGTGACGGAACCCCATGATGGTTTACTCTTCACCTAATCATTTTCTGTAGATAATATACCGGCATTTTTATAAAAAATTCTGTTGAAGGGTATTTACGAAGGAAAATGGCCAACACGCTTTATGCAGCAAATTGAGCTATGCGGCATTCTTTGGAGAATAGAGAAAGTATTTTTGGAAGGAAGTGATTTTGGAGGAAATCTACGAAAATCCGCCTATTTCGCTATCTGCCGAAGAGTTGTTTTTTCCTGTCCGCGTTCGTCTGGTTAACTAATCCAAATTGAGACTACCCATTACGGCATCGTGTATCTTTGGCCGGAAGGCTTTGATCCTTTCGTTGTTTCTCGTTGGATGCAACCTGTTCGTAAGGAGAATGACGATGACATTTTTTTCAAGATCCATCCAGATAGAAGTTCCCGTGAATCCGAGGTGCCCGACGCTGTTCTCTGAAAAGTATCTGCCTGAGCTGGAATCTTCGGAGGTTGGCGTATCCCAACCCAAGGCCCATGTGCTCTCTTTTGCGATGTTTTGCCGCGTGAAGAACTCCCTGACTGTTTCCGGTTTAAGATAATCGTTCCTCTTGCCCGGATAATGCTCCCTCAATAGATTAACGAGGACGTGAACCTCTTCTGCTGTTCCAAACAGCCCCGCATGGCCGGAATAACCGCCCACGGCATAGGCGTTCTCGTCATGAACAACGCCCTGGATGATTTCTTTCCGCCAGGGGCAGTTCTCCGTCGCCGCAAACTCCCCCTTAGAATAACCCTTATTCCCCCTTTCAAAACCCTCCTCGTCATTACCGCAAAAGCGGGAATCCGCCGCTTCCGTAGTATCGTGGACCCCACCTTCTCCTTTGCCTGCTCCCCCTTTCGTTCCCTCTCTACCTCCCCCCCCTTTGGTAAAGGGGGGCTGGGGGGGATTTTGACCTTCACGGGTCGCCACAAAGAAAGTCCTCTTCAACCCCAAGGGGCCATAGAAGTATCGATCGAGAACCTGGGGCATGCTCTCCCCTTCTCTCTCTTCAATAACCCACTCCAGGAGCATAAAACCGAGGTCGCTGTAAAAGTTCCCTTCACCGGGTTTGTATACAAACGGCTCTTGGATGATCGAGTCTCTCAGTACCTTCTTCCTCTCTCGCGGATCAAATTCAACCAGCTTCAGGTAGTAGGGTTTCCAATCCACAAGACCGGCTGAGTGGTTGAGCAGCAAACGAGGCGTCAGGTCTTTTTTGTCTCCTAAAGGTGATGCTTCAATGAGCTCCGAAATGGGCTGGTCCAGGCCAACTCGACCCGTATCAACCAATTTCATAAAGGCGACAGTTGTAGCCAAGGGTTTTGTCAGGGAGGCCAGATCAAAGATGGTGTCTCTTTTCATGGGCGCCGTTTCCGCTAGGATCGAACGATTCCCCGTCGCCTCAAAAAACACCACCTCACCCTCCCGCGCCACCAGGAGCACGGCGCCAGGAAAAACGCCTTCCCTCATCCCTCCTTCAAGGACCTTCCTTACTGTTTCTCCACTCTTTTTACGCCTCACTGCCTCATCTCATCTTTGATGATGGGAAACCGCAAAATCCCTTTCTGCACCAATTTATCAGATTTTAATGCTATAAAACATAAGAATATAGAGAAACCTCGCCCCATCCGTTCCCGGGGATCGGTTCACCAACTCTTTTCTATCGGCGTCCCTCTGTGGTTAAGAGTCATTGAGCGGCTTTCTGTTCAAGAGATGATCCAGGGGCTGACGACGGCCTCAATCTCGGCCTTTCCCATATCTTGCGGATGTGTCTTGCTTCCGTGGAACGGGATTTACCGGACGATCCAGTCACAGTAGGTCTGCTCGGTGCGATAGGCATAGTGGTGGTATCGCAGCGCCTGCCTCACTTGTTCCATGAGCCGTAACCGACTGTCAGCCCTGAATTTTGTCTTGCTTTCCATGTTTTGAGATTATAAGATTCCGACGTGGAAATTTGCAGGTTTATTTTTCCATCTTTACCTACTCGTTATTTGAATATATAGAATTTTCTGCATGCTATAGGCCTAATATCAACGAAATTTTTCTATCTATGAACACTGTCCGCGCCCCTTCGCGGCGCGGACGGGCGACGGGATGTTCGTTCCACCTGTGAGAACAAAGAGGTCAAGTTTGGCAGGTTACGGATGGGAATGAAACCCTCTATCTCGAAAGGCGCGACGCTCTACAAGGGCGGGTGTCGGTTTGTCGTGTGGGCACCCCATGCCGACGATGTTTTTGTCATCGGCACTTTTAACAACTGGGACAAAACAGCACACCGGATGGACAGGAAGCCGGATGGCTGGTGGTCAATCGATGTCCCCGAAGCAAAGCACGGTGACGAGTACCGATATCGAATCGTTAACGCAGGTAATGAATACCTCCGAATCGACCCCTATGCACGCCGGGTCACCAGTTCAGTAGGTAATTCGATTATTACAAAGCCCTATGACACAAAAAAGGGAGAAGAGTTCAATCCTCCTACGCTCGATGAAATGGTGATCTATGAGCTTCACATCGGGACTTTTGGGAAGCAGAGCGCAGAACCTGGTCCCGGCGACCTTGAAGGAGCCATCGATCGGCTCCCTTATCTCAAAGATTTGGGAATCAATGCCGTGGAAGTCATGCCGGTGGCCGAGTTTGCCGGTGGATACTCATGGGGATACAACCCTTCCCACATTTTTGCAGTGGAAAGCGACTATGGTGCTTCACGCACCTTCAAGGAATTTGTTGATACGGCCCACCGGCTTGGAATCGCTGTAATTGTGGATGTCGTTTACAACCACTTCGGCCCCAGCGACCTTGACCTATGGCAGTTCGATGGTTGGAGCGAGAACGACAAGGGTGGTATCTACTTCTACAACGACTGGCGGGCACTGACACCATGGGGAGAAACGCGCCCGGATTACGGGCGAAAGGAAGTTCGTGAGTATATTCGGGACAATGCCCTGATGTGGTTCCAAGGCTTTGGCGTGGACGGCCTCCGCTGGGATATGACCGCCTTCATCCGCAATGTACACGGGCGCAACGACGACCCCGACAGCGACCTGCCCGACGGCTGGAGACTGATGCAGTGGGTCAACAAGGAGATCAACAAATCCAAGCCCGGCGCCTTTACCATTGCCGAAGACCTTCAGAACAACGCCTATCTGACCAGGGCTCAGAAAGATGGAGGCGCTGGGTTCAGCGCACAGTGGGCCGCACCTTTTGTGCATGCAGTCCGGGCCGCACTGATAGCGGCTGAAGACACATCCCGCGACATGGATGCTGTCCGCGATGCCATTCTGCATCGATACGACCTGAATGCCTTCGAGCGGGTGATTTACACAGAATCGCACGATGAAGTTGCGAATGGCAAGGCACGCGTACCTGAAGAAGTCGACCCCGGAAAAGCCTCGTCATGGGCGGCCAAGAAGAAATCCGCACTGGGTGCCGTGCTCGTCTTCACAGCGCCAGGTATCCCGATGATCTTCCAAGGTCAGGAGTTTCTGGAAGACGACTGGTTTCACGATCAAGATCCCATCGACTGGACGAAAAAGGAGCGTTTCGCAGGGATGCTCCAACTCTACAAGGACTTAATCTCGCTTCGTTTGAACCGCGGCGGTATCACGAAGGGACTTACCGGGCAAGAGGTCGACGTGCACCACGTCAATCATGATCAAAAAATCATCGCATATCATCGATGGGACGGGCCACGCGACAGCGCCGTCATTGTGGCAAATTTCTCCGCTCACTCCTTGAAGGATTACGCGATCGGCCTGCCTGCTGCGGGTCAGTGGATCGTCTGTTTCAACAGCGATAGCAGGAACTACGACCAGGAGTTCGGCGACTTTGGCAGCTCTTCGGTTTATGCTGAGGAAACCGGGAAAGACGACTTCCCGGCGCACGGGAGAATCAACATCGCTGCGTACAGCGCGCTGATATTGTCGCAGGAGAAACGATGAACCGCTCGCTGGAGACCGAGCCGATTCGAGTCAGCGCTTTTGCGCTTCGCTCAAGGCTGCTGAGCTCGGCCGTTGGGCATAAGCGACATGTTGTTTATGACTAATCGTAGAAAGGAGACGGGAATGTGAAACGCGGGAGTAGGCAGATTATTTTGGGCGTAGTGCTGCTGGTGTTGTCTGTGTCTTTCTATATTTTGCACTACGCTATTTTCAGGGATCCCCATCATATCTTCATCTATCTGGTAGGTGATGTTGCCTTTGTTTTTGTTGAGGTGTTGTTGGTAACGCTGATCATTCACCAGCTGCTGGAGGAAAGAGAAAAGCGGACACGGCTGGAGAAGCTGAATATGGTGATAGGAGCCTTCTTCAGCGAGGTTGGAACGTGGCTGCTCAGAGAGTTGTCTGAACTAGATCCAAAGAAGGAACAGGTTAAAGGAAAACTGACTGTGGAGGGGGAATGGGATGAGCGGGCCTTTGGGACAAGGCGTGACTGGTTGAAGCGTTATGATTATGAAATCGAAGATGGTGAGGTGGATTGGGAGGCGTTGAAGAGGTTTCTTTTGGGAAAAAGGACTTTTCTCTTGAGGCTGTTGGAGAACCCGAACATATTGGAGCACGAGTCGTTCACAGAGCTTCTCCGAGCGGTGTTTCATCTGACGGAAGAGCTGGGGGCCAGGGATATCTTGGTGGGGTTGCCGAGCGCAGATCATCGGCACCTGGTGGGTGATATCAAGAGGGTTTACAAGGAACTAGGTGGACAATGGCTGGACTATATGAATTATCTGAAGGATAACTATCCATATTTGTTTTCACTTGCACTCAGGACGAACCCCTTTGATGAGAAGGCTTCGGTCGTGCTGAGGGAGGCAGGCTGAAGGTTTTGTGCAAGCCACCCGACCACAAAAGACCAAGAAATGAATAAAAGACCTAAAAGGCGTTAAACGCATACGTTACTCTTATATCGAGAGACAAGTTGGAAGATGACTGATAGCCGGAGATGAGGGCGGGCTGAAGCACATCAATTTTGTGAATGGAAAGAACGCACCGGGCAAAGGAGCCAAACCTTTAGTCCCTACAAACGCCGCCTTAACCGAAGCTTTGTCGAAATCAAGGATTTCAGTCTTATAGCCACCAGCCTCACCCATCGTATCGGGCCTTTGCCCGATCAACAATCTCCTTTAAGCGCCCCCGGACCCGCTCTGAGAGGGGCTCCGGCCGGTGTTCAGCGAGGATTTTGTCCACTTTCTCAGCCGCCCGGCGGCCGAGGTCACGGCTTCCCTTTTCCACCCAGCCGTCATAGTAGTCGTGGTCAATGAGGGCGGGATACCAGCGGTCTTGGCAATGGTGCAGGGTGTGTTTTGTCGCCAAAAAGTGGCCGTCCGGTCCGACCTCGTCGATCACATCCAACCCCAGAGTCTCGTCGTTGATTTCCAGCGGCTCCAGGGCAGTCCGTATCCAGCTTACAAGTTCATCGCAGATGACAAGCTGGGCCAGAGAACCTGTTAAACCTGACTCCAGATATCCCAGGTCATGAACAAGGTGGCTGCCGCAGAGGGTATTCGTGACCAAGGTCAGGGCCGCTTCGATCCCTGCCTGTTGGTCCAATGCCTTCGAGTCGCTGCACCCCCCAAAGGCGAACATGGGCAGCTTGTAGTAGTGAGCAAGATCCTGGGCAATGAATTGCTTTTCGGGCTCCACGTAAGGGCTCAAAGTGGTTCGCATGTCTAGGGCGCTCGCGCCCCACCCTGATGTGATAAACGGAGTCCCGGGGCGCTCCAGTTGCGAAAGAACCAGCCCCACCAGGCTTCCGGCATTCCAGATGGCCATGTTCCCGGCCACGGTGATGGGCGCTGTCGCCCCTCCTATGGCAACCGGTATGTAAGTGGCGGGCAGACCTTTTCCGGCCAGATATAGCAGTTTCTGAAGGGCTTCCTGGTTGTGTTGAAGACCGTGGGTTACATTGATGTAGCACGCTGCAAACGGATTTCGCTCCAGAGGCTCCTGACCACCCGCGACCGCCTCCGCCATTTCAACGGCATCCATACACCCGCCCAAATCGGTGGTGACATAGACGATCGGCTTGGTCGTGTAGTTCAGCAGGACATCCATCTGGTGCCGATCAGCCACCATGGTATGGACGTCCTCCGGCAGGAACATGCACATGACAAAGTCGATGTTTTGCAGGGCATCGCAGAGGGTGATCCCTTCAATGAGATCTTTGAGCACGGCCTTGCGGCGCGTACCGGTTCGGTGATCCAGAATGTTCAGGCAATCGGAACCCGTCCCATAAAAGGTCCGGTAGCCCCCCACGGGCATTGTGGGGTCCCCCTTCCGGTTGTAAAGAACCACCTCCTCAGGAGCGGTCTCCAGGGCACCTTCGACCAATCCGGCGGGAATCCTTACCCTGTTCCCATCAGTAACCGATGCACCCGCTTTGCAAAGCAGATCGATTGCGGGTTGATAATGGAGTCTGACACCGGTCCGCTGCAGAATCTCCAAACTGGCCCGGTGTAGCTGCTCACACTCTTCATCCGACAGGCGCCGGAACATAAGCCTGGATTTCATTTCAGATCAGGAACCCTTTAGGTAACGGATCATCCGGTGCGACCACGAAATGGTGCAGACCGATAGCGTGGGCAGAGCCACGAATTTCGGGGACAATGACCGGGAGATCTCCAAGGGTCGATTCTGCCACAATTCGCCCTTCAAAATGGGTGCCCAGAAGACCCTGATTAACGAATACCTGCCCGGGGGACAAAAGGCCTCGCCGGTGTAGCAACGCCATTTTGGCTGCCGTGCCGGTGCCGCACGGTGAGCGGTCTACATGACCTTCTCCCAGCACCACGACATTCTTTCCCCGGCCATCCTGGCAGCCGCGAAGATCATAGAATTCGACCACATCAACGGTGTCAATATAGGTTCGTGCGGGATGCTGCACTTCAATCTGATGGTTTGCGGCCTCTATAATGGCCATCCCCCATCGGGCCAGAGCACCCGCATTGTCCGGGGAGAGGGCCGCTCCTATCTCATCAACCGAGACCATGACGAAAAA
>JASFTV010000029.1:0-17694 GCA_050050615.1 Desulfobacteraceae bacterium | reverse complement strand
TTTCGCATCACTGTCCTCGAGCTGATGCCTTATTTCATGGCTGGTATAAACCGGGCTTATGGGCGTCACTTTGGCGCCGACTTTCAAGGCCGCAAAATAGGCAATCACATACTGGGGACAGTTCAAGAGGAGCAAGGCCACTGTATCCTCTTTTGTCACGCCACGGTCGGCCAAGGCCGTTGCAAAACGATCCACCATTTCTCGAAGTGCGCTGTAACTTATCTTCTTGCCATAAAAAATAATGGCCGTCTTATTCCCATACTTCTCGGTCACCTCATCAAAGATCTCCGGGACGGATTGCTCCGGAATATCTACCGCTTCAGGAACCCCCGCCGGATAGAACTTCAGCCAGGGTTTTGCCATATACAGTGCTTTTGCATCCATATTCAGACTCCTAAGCACGAAAAAGGTGCGATCCTAGTACAACGATGCCGTACAAACGCGGCAGGTCTTTCGCGTGGCCACATTCCTGATCTTACACCTGGGGCACTCCGTTTCAATCTTGTCGCGCACCCACGGAAGCAGGCCGTCAGGCATGTACAGAAGGATTAACAATATGACAACGGCAAACATGAGTGTTCGATACTCGGGCCAAAAGCGCAGGAATTCCAGCAAGGGAAACAGAATAAAGACCGCGCCGACAGGCCCGTATATGGTTACGATCCCGCCAAATATCGCCCATATGACAACCGTGAAAGACATGGAGACTTCCAGGGTGGAGGGTCCGGCAATCCTCATAAAATGCGCATAGAGTCCCCCGGATATCCCGGCAAAAAAGCCACTGAGGCAAAAGGCCAGAAGCTTGTAACGGGTCGTATTGATGCCCGCGGATCTCACAGCCACTTCATCCTCCCTGATGGCATGGAAAATAATGCCGGTCTTGGAGTCGGTGATCTTCCACATGATGGTGCACAGCCCGAGCATGAGCACCACCGCAACGTAGTAATCACTGAGCCGAGATCCGGAAAGCCGGGCGATGCCGGAGACGCCCAATTCTCCACCCGTTATATTCGGTATGGCAAAAACGATGCCCATCAAAATAATCGGGAAAGCCAGGGTTGTCAGCGCCAGGTAAGTACCCCTTAATCTGAGACAGGGAATGCCGATAATCAGACCGGCCAGAACCGCGGCCAGTGCGCCGACGGGGATACTCCCCCAGGGAGGCAAGTGCGTGTGCAGATTCAAAAGGGCGGCCGTGTAAGCGCCCACGCCGAAAAAGAGGGCATGCCCGAAATTAATCTGGCCGGTAAAACCGGACAAAAGATCCCAGCTGGCGGCGAGAATGGCAAAAATGCTGGTCAAAATGAGGATACGCAGCAGGTATGGATCGCGGGTGAAAACGGGCAAGAGGAGCAGGGTCAAAAAGAAAAGGAAAACGACGATTCGACTGGGGAGGACGAGCACCTCTCCCTTGAGGAGGCTGAAAAGCTTTCTCAAATAGTAACCCAACAAACCCATCCCTACCTTTCCTCCTCAAAGGCGACGCCAAAGAGGCCTTCCGGCCGGATCAACAGCACCAGGATCATGATGGACAGGGCTACAGAGCCTTTCAGAAAAGCGCCTTTGGGCGCCACAAAGACGACAAGGGCCTCAGCAAATCCCAGGATATAAGCGCCCACAAAGCTTCCCTTGATGCTCCCCAATCCACCCAGAACCACGACGGCCATCATCATGATCAGCGGGTGCATCCACATGTGAGGATTAAGGATCGTGAGGGGCACGATCACGGCACCGGTAAGAGCAGCCAGCCCGACGGAGATCCCCATGGTAATCATGGCCACACGGCTCTCGTTCATACCCATCAGGTTGGCCACTTCTCTATCCTCGGCCGTGGCCCGGATGGCCAGACCCAGCCTCGTCTTGACCAACAAGGCCCAGAGCCCGGCCAGGATGATGAGTACCGCCCCAAACGTGAGCAGTTGCTGATAGAAGACTTTCACGCCGAATAACTTGAAGTACCCTTTGATCAGAGACGGCACGCTCAGAAAGTCCCCGGAGAAAATAATAAGCATGACCTCTTGCATGGCGATGGCCAAGGCGATGGTGCCGATCAGCACGGCTGCCTCATGCTCGCGGATGGGAGCTATAAAAAGCTTATAAGCAATCAGACCGAACAGGGTGACCACGATCACAGCAGCCACCATCCCCCAGATGGGGTTGAAGGCAAGTTTGTGGGTCACAAAATAGATGCAATAGGCGGCCACCATGTAAAAGGCGGTATGGGCGATGTTCACGATACGGGCCACGCCAAAGATCAGGGAAAACCCGATGGCCAGAAGCGCATACATACTTCCGCTGATCAGACCGCTAATGATGATGTCCAGTAGCATGAGGCCTCATTAAATACGTCCTCCCGACCCCTCTTCGCTCGGCAAGGAGGGGCGGGAAAGATGTCTAAAGGGAAGGTTATTTTTTGTAATGTTCAATGACCCAGGGTGGTATCCTATAGGGGACAATGCCCTTATAGGTAATCTCAGGCGCCTCCGGGGTAGCCTTCCAGCGATTGGGCCACACGCCCACGAGCTTGCCATCCTGCCATTGGACGCCCAGGCTCGTCAGATAACCCGGGCCCCATTTCAGATCATGAAGATGACGGCCCTCAGCGTCTTTGAGGTATGCAATCCTGCCGCTGGGGACTTTGTACGGCTTGCGATTCTCCATAACCTCGACGACTTTATCCGAATCAAGGCTCCCCGCCATTTCGATGGCCGGGGCCAGACCATGGACTATAGCAGAATACGTATCCGCAGTGTACGTGGGCACCTCACCGAATCTCTCAATGTAGGTATCCACAAAGGGCTTGGTCAGTTCGTTGACTTCGACACCCCGGGCGTAGGTGTTCATGGTCATCACATAGTTGCCCATACCCTGGGTGGCCTCCAAAAAGCCGTCCTTCTGAGCCTCCACGTTGATTCCAACCTGTACGGCCGGTATCTTGAGCTCCCCGGCCTGCCTGGCGAACGTAATCCCCACCGAAGCTGAAAACATGGTGAACACAACGTGCGCTCCAGAACGCTGGACGGCTGATAGCTCGGCGGTCACATCGGTTGCCGTTTGAGACGGCCTCCAGATGCCGGCTACCTCCATACCGATCTTGGGGATAAACCCCTTGGCCGCTTCAATCATCGGGTCAGCCCACATTGCCTTTTCAGCGATAATGGCTATCCTAATCTTGGGTACACCCAGCGCATTTTTCAGTATCGCACCGACGGTTGCCATATGGATAAAACAGGTCTTGACCAGAAACATGGAATTGAAAGGGGTCCCCCTGAAGAAGTACTTGTACCTCTCATAATCCTTGGCGACCCGGAGGCACAGCTCGGGGTGGGCTGCGCCGCAGCCAATAAAGATTTTCTTGTAGTCCATGGCAAGGTCCTGCATGGCCAGGACAGCTTCGGTTCTAAAGCCCCCCACAATGAAATCCACATTGTGGCGTGTGAGAATCAGCTCCATGGCATTGGTGGCGTCCGTGACGCTCAAGAATTCGTTAGAGTCCGCTTTGACGAGCTCAACTTTCATTTTCTTGTGACCAACCTGGATGCCGCCTTTAGCATTGAGTTCCTCAGCCGCCATTGTAGCGCCATTCCAGTGACCCTTTCCCTGCACAAAATTCATGGGGCCGATCACACCGATTTTGATCGTCTCGGCCCCCCACGCTGGAAAGCCGATTGTCATGACCAGACAAAGGGCAAGAAGACTGCTTAGTATAAATCTGGATCTATTCATATCGCTCCCCTCCTTTTTGAGTTAAGGTTTTGCTGAAGATGAGTCAGCCACCTCCACACCTCTCCCTTAGGCGGACTCAGCCTTTGACCGCCGCATAGCGCCGGTCTCCGCCTTCGGAGAGCTATTTTGAGTATAATGATCAGGGCCCCAATGCCCTATGTTCTTGTTTGTCAGTGATTGTACGGGTGGTTTGGGCAGAGAGAAATGTTTAATACGGTAAAACCGGGTCCACATCAAGGTATGGCAGCCACCATAATCGATAGCCCACCGGAATGTCAACCCTGATCCCCCATAAAGGCATCATCTCCCCGCCGAGACGGGATTTCGCAGGGCTCAACTTGCGTCTGATACCTTTCCGGTGATCAGGAATACCGCATAATCTGCTGATTCGAGTGTTGATACCGAACTTAGTCCGCTTCGGCCCGCCCGCCTCGCCTGCCCGTCCCGGGCCGGTATGGGCCGGGGAGCGGCTCGCGATGGCGGGCAGGCTTTACGACCCGAGCGCCCACAGGACAGGGCTTCCAGTTCTGAAGTCAAACGGAGCGTTAACATTTTGTTTGCTGCGCGTCCCTCCTGCGACTCAAAGGGTATGTTTGACAGGAGGCATCTCTTTTTCGTTAACGACGAGTTGAAAAACATCGGGTCGAGCATAGTGACCAACGACGTCAAAATCCAGCTTGCCCCGTACAATCTCGGCAAGATCGAGTTCGGCATACAGGATACCTTCCTGATCATAAAGTGGCCCGGCGAGTACTTCACCGAACGGAGAAATAACCGCGCTCCCACCCCGGCACACCACCTCTGGCTGATTGCTGAGTTCTTTGACTCCCTTCAAATCGGCAGGGTACATCTCTCTTCTTACGAATTGATTACAGCCCAAGACAAAGCAACGACCTTCACAGGCGATGTGGCGCAAAGTAGCCTGCCACGTCTCGCGCGTATCTGCGGTGGGCGCCAAGTAGAGCTCGACGCCCTTGCTGTAAATGGCCATGCGGGCTAGAGGCATATAATTCTCCCAGCAAATCAGCCCACCGATTTTGCCAAGCTCTGTATCAAGTACTGTCAAAGTACTGCCGTCCCCCTCGCCCCAGATCAAACGTTCCGCACCCGTTGGTTTGAGTTTACGGTGTTTGCCCACCAACTGCCCGTCAGGTCCGAAGTAAAGGAGCGTACAATAGAGCGTTCCCCCGCTGAACCGGGTGTCGCGCTCGATGACACCCATAGCCAAATACACACCGGCTTCGCGGGTGGCATCGCTTAAAGCTTCCGTCGCGGGACTCGGCACATCAACAGCATGGTCCCAGTACTTTTGCCACAAAAGACGTCCTTCGTGGCTGCGGCTCCCTACCACCATCCCAAAGCTCAAACCACGCGGGTAGGCCGGGATGAAGGCCTCGGGAAAAAGGAGGAGTTTTGCACCCTGCGCTGCCGCCTCACGGATGATCTGACAAGCCTTATCCACCGTGGCTTCGCGATCAAATAACACAGAAGCTGCTTGAACAACCGCGACTTTGACTTTGACTGAAGATAAGCTATTGGCCATTTCTATCTTTCTCCCTCTCTAGAAATTGCGGTCGCCTCTTAGATGTGAAGTTTATTGGTCAAACGTTTCGTATTGAGGAGGCTGTTCAGGCCTGCTGCCCCGGCTTTTCTTACATTTGCCGAATGTCAAAGCCTGATATTTTTCACAGGTTGCTCCTGATTTTATCCAGTCGCTTTCTGCCCTCTGGAGCCATCTTAAGAAAATTATCAAGTTTTTCACAGGAATATTCATCGCAGTGGGCACAATTGGCGATCTCTTTTTCCATGCCGCATTTTCTTATTTCACACATCATGCAGTAACTGAAAAGTCGTCCGCTATCAGGATGGCATCCATCACAATGAATATCTTGTGGCTTAAAATCGACGTTAAATTGTTTTGACCAAAGTTTTGCGACTTCGGCTCTCTTTTCGTCGTCATCAGCTCTTGTAGCCAAATATGTCGGGCAGTCGTTACAAGCAAGGCCGCAATAAGCGATCATTTCTTCCATCTTAGACTCCTACTTTATTCTTTGTTCTTTTGTAGCATAACATATGAATTGAGCGCCGGGGTGAGTAAAGCTCTACACCGGTCGGCTCCAACAAGTGGTTTACTGCAGACTATATCCAAGCCTCATCTTCTGCCGTCAACTCTCCACCCACATCACCAGTGTTTACAGTACCTGCGGGTTCAACAAGCATGATCTTGCACTCCTTTTCAGCGAATGGTTTGTGCTCGACGCCTTTTGGAACAACGAACATTTCTCCTGACTCTAAATCTACGCTAGCGTCATGGAAATCGATCCTCATGGCTCCGTCAAGAACGACGAATACTTCGTCCGTTTCAGCATGGGCATGCCAAACAAAGTCGCCTTGAAATTTTACCAGTTTGAAATGATAATTGTTCATCTGGGCGATGATCTTAGGCGACCAATGCTCTGAAAACTTGCCGAGTTTTTCTTCCAAGTTAATCGCTGAATAGTTCATATACCTCTCCTCAAATTTCCAGAGCTCATGGGGCGATAAGCGGAAGCTTCTCCACACACCGGTTTCACAGCAGCTCACTGGTTAGCCAAAGCTGATTTATGCTTCTCGACTGGTAAGTCTTACAGCCATTGAATTGTAGAGCCAGGCGAAGATACCTCCAAAAATGAGACCGTCTACAAAAGCCCAGATAAAGCCTATGAAACTGCCGGCTGGAGATATACTGTAGCCGCGATATAAGCGTCCGATAAAAGTAGCCTCACCCGTGGAACCGTCAAAACCGATGATCCACCAGGTCAGGAAAAAAAGGGCAAACCCCCAAATTAATCCAAAAGCAAGAGCAAATGATCTTACATTCAGCTTCATCTTGGAACCCCCTTTTCTGAATGGTTAGCGATTCGGACAGGGTGGCCCGCTCACGCCGACAGTCGGCCAGTAGGCCTGACCGAGTAGATGACGTGCAACCGAGTCCTCCAGCCCTGTCAATGATTAAGGTTTGGCACCAGTTCCTCGAAGCCAAGTTCTTTGAGTACATGTGCGCTCGGGATTCCTGTTTGCCTATCCCATCCCCATTCCTCGTAATAATCTTCGATCATCTTTTTTGCCTCTTGACGGTCTAGGGGTTTTTCAGTCAGGTATTCCTTAAACCCGGGCGCTTCGAACCATTGTTCAGGGAGGGCCTCGTCCTTTCTATCCAATCCTTCTCTCACGTTGGCCATTCTTAAGAGGGTCCAGACCCTGTCTACCCGCTTTCTGAGCTCAGGCAAATCCGTCTTTATGCCCGTTACAGCCTCGTAGAACTCCGCGCATAGCGCTGCACTATAAAACCGGTTGATGGCGGCTCTAGCGCAGATGCCCAAAGATCCCAGGATTGAGAACCATCTGTGGGAGTATTTGAGGAGCCGGCCCACCTTCAACGCCTGTACCTCCCCTGCGGTCCCGAACCCTGGGAGGATTCGTTCAAGCGCCTCTTCGGAGACTCCCATCCTGGCTAAATGGCGAGGGAAGACCTCAAGGGGTCTCTTTGCAAAATATGTGGGCGAGCCGCCGGCCCCTACATGGGGCCCACGAGGGTCCAGGACCTGCCCGAGTTCCATGGTGCCAAAGAGTTCCCAGGACAATGCAGCGCCTGGTCCAGCGTACGGATGCATCCCCTTTACAAGTGGAGGGGCGAATTTCCTGGCTTCCTCTCCGAACTCCCTCAATATACCCTTGAAGCCATCGGCCAAAATATGACCCAGGCCTTCTCGGTAGGATATCTTCCGGGCCCAGGTCTCCAGGGAGTGAAGAGAGTCAAGACGGATCTCAGTCCTTAGGTGGTCTTTGGGAATGACACCGTGATCTACCAGAGCCTTTGCAAAACCCATCACTCCAAAGAATTCGAACATATCCAGGCCGTACGCGTCCAGGCTGGAGATGCATTTGATCGACTCGCGGTAATCCTTCAGGCCATAAACGAGGCCCATGAGCAGGTTCATGACGGAACTGGAGCATGCCACGAGCCCCTTTAAATCTCCGTCCGGGATTTGGACCACGTCTTTGCAGCCGACGGGACAGGATACGCAAGCAATGCGTCTCTTTTTTATATGTTTATAGGTCTCTTCGGAGATCATGGGAAAAGACTTGACCAACCCCAAATCCTGCCATTCCTTCAGGTAAGGATACTCCCGTATGGTCTGGACAAATGCCTGACTCAGTTTCTTATACCTTTTGCGATCTGCCACCTTGACCCCGCGGCTGCCTTTGACAACGAAGGCTTTGAGATTCTTGGACCCCATGACGGCGCCAAATCCGCCCCGCCCCAACGTGGCAATCCGATCGATATACGATATGGAAAAGGGGACCCGATTTTCGCCGGCTTGACCGATGGAGATCACGCCCGTGGGTCTTCCAAATTCCTTCCAGAGCGTTTCACAGGTCTCCTCCACACCACGGCCCCACAAAAAGGCGGCGTCACGGATCGTCACTTCATCGTCAACGATCTTCAGATAGACTGGCCGATCTGCCCGCCCCTCAATCACGACATGATCGTATCCTGCGTTTTTGAGCAGGTAGCCGAATGTGACCCCACCGCTCCCACACCATCCAACGGTCTCGCTGGTAGGCAGTTTCGTAACCGCGTAAACCCTGGAGGTTGCAGGGAGACTCGTCCCGACCAGAGGCCCTGCACCCAAGACAATAGGGTTGTCCGGGGATAGGGCATCAGTTCCAGGCTTGATCGTGTCGTAGGCGAGCTTCACGGTGAGGCCGAAGCCACCGATGAGTTTTTCCGCCAGGCCCAAATCAAGAGGCGCCCTCCTCACCTCGCCATGGGTCAAGTCAACGTATAGAACACTTCCCGCAAATCCCCCCCCGCTCATTTCTCGTGCTCCTTTTTCGATTTCTCCAGGGCGTTGAACAAACACTGATCCACGCACACGCCGCATTCGTTGCACTCCTCGGTAAAACGAATCGAGCATTCCGTACCTGAAACAAGTACCCGGATCCGCGCTTGAGAAGGGTTGAAGGCCTTTGTGTAAAAATCTGAACAGGCCAATAGGCATCTCAGGCAGCCGGTGCATCTCTCCGGCATGACTTGAATTTCATATTTCTCCATGTGTTCGTCTCCTTAATTCATCACATCAAACCACCCCGCAAAGCTGAATGGTCCCGAGGACGCTGTGCAGGTCCAAAAAGGGCCAGACCCCTTTTACACTCGATCCTTAATGGTCTCTCCCTGTTCCATATCCATAGGCATCCTTCAAATCAGTCAATCGTTACTAAGGACAACATTTTCTACTCCACACAAAAGCGATGATGCCTTGATGGTGGATCAGGACCCTTTTACAGCGATTTGCTAGGCGTGCGTCAAAGATTCTTTGGGTAACCTGGCGTCCAGCAAAGCCGGTTGAGATAGTAAAGGGGCTTGCGATTCGGATATCGCTTCTTGTAACTCAAGTAGCGGTTCTGCCAATATCGATACCGTTGATTCGGCATGTGGAAGCGCCGATGCGGCATCTCGATGAGAAAACGCTCCACCTTCCAGACGTTTCGCTCAGACAGCCGCCAGTCGTAGTTGCCAAGATCTGCCAGATTGCAGACGCCGAAGCCGACAATGCGCCCCGAGAAGTCGACGTAGGGCTCAGCGTAACTGTCGACAAGCTCCCGAAGGGTGTCGAAAACCGGCTTCCTGCCGTGCAAGCCTGGATCGCGAGAGCGTGCCACCGTGCCCCACCTGCCGTCTTTTCGATAAAGAAAAAGGACGTGATCGAGGTCGTCTTGTGACTCAAAATCGAGCAACAGCGTGGCGTAACCATGTTGCTCTAGAATCACGGCAGCGGACAACGCGGCCTCTAGGCAGTGGGCTGAGCGGTGTCTAACCACCCACCTAAAGGTGTGTAACGTCTGCCCGCTTGTCTCGTGGTTGTAGGGGAGCTCATTGAGGAACCGCTGCACCCGATAGGGGGTCCTATGCTGGCGGATGATCTTCCACTCCTTGGGGGTAAAGGCCTGATGCGTAGGAGTCATTTTTGCGCTTTTTCCAATTCCGTCAGTGCTGGTCAATGCCGGTGGGTTCCGAAGATCCCTGGCATCGTAGTTACCGGGGTCCCCTAATGTGAAGTTGAGGAGTGTGGCGGTAAGCCGTACGCTTTTACTGGATTCAAGATCCTGTTCACATATTCTGGGTTAGCCTTCTCCTTTTTCATATCATCCGGACAACTGTGCCCTTCACCAGACCCGCGGCTCACGGGATCAATCTCCATCCAGTGGTGAGGCGAAAATGTCCAATGTCAAGACGCGACCCCATTGGGTCTCGCCGCCCGCCTTCGCTGCCCCCTTTTGCATAGTCATTCCCGGAAACCCTTCGTTTTTGAAAAGAGAGCCCCACGGACGGTTTGATTGGCGCAGCTTTGAAATCCTTCATGACAACTACCTTTCTACCCCTTTGGTCACAGAAATATCTTATAAGATATCTTATCACCTTATTAAGATTGGACTATAATCGAATTCCTTCAATCACGCAAATACTCTCTTTCGTGGGGATAATCCGGGAGAGATCAAATCCTGATGATTCAAGCAGGTCCTTAAATTCAGTATGGCTTTTTACCGTATCACACAGAGCATACGACCCGCATTTCATGCACTGAGTTCTGTGCAATTCGAACCCTTTATTGCCATCCGTTGATATGGGAGGCGCTTTTGATTTTAGAAGAGAAAGAGGGATTAGAAGGTATGAAATTGCGTGATTTGAAAAAACGGATAAGGAGAAAAAAGGGGGGATATAAGTCCAATAGTTCGCTGGGAAAAATACATATAAACTTGCTAAATGTCAACTGGATTCTAATAATTTTCCGGAACAGCGCGGAGGTGAGGGGACGGTTCTCGGCCTGGCGGCTCCCCTCCGGAGGGGTTGGTGTTTATGTGAGAAAGGCTCAAGTGAAAAATCAATAGCAAAGGGGCCAGGTCTCAGCATTTGGCAAGCTCATTTAAAGTTGAGACGGGGCTCCTTTGGCTTCACTCCCGTTATTTATCTACGGATCCGCCTGCTCTCTGAAAGAGGAAATTGATAATATCTCTCCGACTGATAATGCCTGCCAATTTTCCATCTGAAAGAATTGGCACCCTTCTGAAATTGCTTTGCTCCAGAGTTTTGAAAACCGCCATCAAATCATCGTCCTCTGTAAAGTAGGTGATCTGAGCGGTCATCAGATCTGCAGCTGTCTTAGTTTTGAAATCTTTGTCATAAAGCAGCAGCTTCAATATATCCTTTTCTGTCACCATACCCAACAAACGCATATCCTCAGAAACCACAGGCAGGCCTGTGATCCTGTATTCTGCTAGAAGTCTAATGACGTCGATAACTTTGGCGTCAGGCTTTACGGTCGTAGGGGTACTGCTCATGACATCCTTTGCACGGAACATATTATATCCTCCTGCATCTGAGATCTCCCATGAAGAATCAATCCGCTGTGACTTTGAATCTGTGTTCTTGACCTTTTTCGCCATCGGGAACGAGACATATAATTATCTCCCTAATGCGCCTGCGGAGTCAATACCTAGATCACGAGGGTCGAGAGAATTTCAAAGGCAGCCACCTGGACTTTGAATTTTTTGCCCCTGCAAAATATCGTGGAATCTTTTTGTTCGATATCCCCTTTCGAAAACGGTCATGGCCTCGCTCCGCATGGCGGTGGACACGGATGGTCCTTTCGCCACGTAAGCACTTTTGAATGATCCCAACCCTTTTTGTTGGACGCTGATCGACACGGATAAAGACGGATTTTCAACCGCAGTCCCTATCCACACCTTTTATAAATTAATATTTGACTACTTCTTTAGCGTTAAGACATCGGCTATTTTTGACATTTCGGAAGCAAAACGGGATTTCTCCAGGAGGAGGCCAATCTGCTGACCCAGCTCCATAAGGAGGGCAAGGTCCTCTTCCCGAAATCCATAGGGTCTTTTCAGGGAGTCAACATAAAGAACCCCAAAGATCCGTGAGCCGAAAATCATTGGGACACACATGGCGCACTCGATTTTCAGTACTCTCAGAGTGTCGAAGAGCCGATCCTCTTCAGTCTGAACATCCGATATAGCCAGCGGTTTCCTGTCCTCTATAACTCGCTTGACAACTCGCCGGGAGTAGGCCACAGAGCTCTCATCGTCAGGCATACTTGACTTAGATATTGTTTTCTCGATTTCTCTTGTTTCAGGATCAACCAAAATGAAAGTGCCTCGGTCAATTCTGTTCAGAAGGTCGAAAACATGATCCAGTATCTTCTCAAGAGTCTCATTTGTTGGTAGCCCTGCAACCAAAATGCTGGAGACCTTGGCCAGAAATTCGGATTTCTTTTGATTTGTTTCACTCCTACGCTCTACAAAGGTTGCGCTTCTTTCAATGGCCTCCCTGCTAATCTCCACTGTATCCTGAAACCCCATGACTTGCTCGTTACATGCTTCGCCCAGACAGATCACCGTCATCCCAATAGCTATGGGAACCCCTTCTTCTAATTCGACTCCGAGACCCGGCTCTATGTAATCGCCACGAAAAAAGGTGCCATTTCGACTCTTCAAGTCGGTAATGAAGCATCTATCTTTTCTCATAACGATTTTCACATGCTTGCGAGAGACAGTTCTATCCTCGATTCGTATGTCGTTGTCCAGAGACCGGCCGACAAAGTTTTCACCCTCCCTTAGCTTAAAAAACCGGCCTCTTTCTGGGCCGCTTAGAACGTAGAGCTGAGTCATGGCTAACCCCCTTTTTCCGAAAACCAGATGGAGTTTCAGACCGCGTTCTGCCCCTTGCACCGATAGTGCTTCAGTCAAGGGCCATTCTGGATCAATCCAAATCCATCGCTATCATTCTTTTTCACTGTCTTCTTTGTCATCACCGGGGATGCTTCCATACTTTTCCGTCTGTTGATCAGCAATCTTTTCTAGGTCCTTTTTGGATCTGTGGTATTGCTTGACAGCCCTGTTCCCCGTGACCTCATCCAGCACCTTTTCGCCGCCATCGCACCCGGCGTTCATGCAAAGAGCTGCCGATGCGATCAGCAGTGCCGTGAAGAAGCGACGCCAGTTCCATTGTTTCATTTTTGAAGTCCCCTCCTGAGTCATAGCTTCTCGCTCGGGCAGGAAATCCCGCTGACAAGGGGATGGCATCTAATGAGAACGCAATAACAATTGCGTCATTGCGAGGACCCCGCACTTGATGCGGGGAACCAAGCAATCCCCTGTAATCTGAGATTGCTTCGCGGAGTTTATCCCCTCGACAGACTCGGGGCAGGCTCTGAGCGTGTCGAAGGGCTCGCAATGACAGCGTAACAACCTTCAATGCGCTCCTATTAGTCGCTCAGCCGCCGAGCTCTGTTCCAACTTGTGTCCTGGCTTCAACCTGCCCTTCAAGTACCCGAAATTTTATCAGATATGATCCGTTCAGTAAAGAACCTTAGATCCAAGCGATGGACAGGAAGGTGATAGGGGAAAGGTCAGATCTTGTTTGCCTCTTGCCTAGAAGGCGCATGCGTCAAGAGCAGGCCTTTTTTCAGTCCAGCCGATCCCATAGATGAAGATTGCGGGGTACTCCTGCACGATTGCCGTTTCGCGCTGCTTACGAGGTAAATGACGATACCTCTTAAGTATGTCTTCAGCATGCAAGAAGGTAAGCTCCTCCGGCAGGTTGGGATACTTGTCCGTCTTCAGTTGAGGGAAGATTTCTTGTATATAAGTCTCGGCACCCTTGATAACCTTCCAAATTTTCCTTACGACTTCCGTCAAGAATTCCAGGTTTCGTTGCTCTTCCGATATCGCCAACTCCCAGTCCCACTGATCTACATAGGCGCTGTGATCATGGTCAAGAAAGTAATCCTTGCGTACAGCGCGCATATCCGTCATAAGGCCCTCGCCCAAGCCCATCCCGAATTGCTTCAACGCCATACGCTTCCACTTGGTTGCAGCCTGTACAACCTCAGCAGGGAACGGGTTCTTGCCATTGTCGTTTGATATATGGAACCCGATAGGGGTACGTGAACCGTCACGATCCAGATAGTCGTTCACACCGCTTTCTACATCCACGATCAGTGGAACCGTAACCATCATGAGATTGAGTTCCTTGCATAGATTCTCCTCTATGTACCTTTTCAGTTCAAAGACGGCCTTCTGTGTTTCCTTGGGGTTGAGCAGTGAGTTGTAATCCATGGGTAGGATTCTCGCTATCTCATCATAACTCCCAATGCCAGGCCCGGCCAAATCTACCGTTTTGTCTTGCATGGTGATATCTCCTCAATGTGTTCTGGTCCTAGTTTTCAGCATCCTGAACCTCTTTGTTGATTGCACAGGTGACCCGGGGTCATAACTTGAATATCAGCTTTGCCTATGATGCACACAATATTTGGGAAGTATCCCTCTAGGCTTTTGCTTGATCGGTGAGTGCAGGATAGATCTGAACGGAGGGAGTCAGCTACGCCGTATCATCATAATATTTCGAAAGAAGTTCTTTCGTTTTTACCACGTTCATGTTCAGTCCCAGTTCCTTTCGGTCAAAACCCATGGCGACCCCTAAGATCTGCGGCAAATAGAGCACCGACACGCCGTAGGTCGTATCAAATGCCGCCTCTATTCCTTTCTGGTTGCTGTCATACATGACGGAGCAGAAAGGACAGACAAGGTTTATGGCATTGGCGCCTGCCTCAACGATGTCATCCAGCTTTTCCTTGGCCACGGCCATGGCGGTCTTCTCATCCACCGGTAGAACAGGGCCGCCGCAGCATCTCATCTTGTTGGCATAATCCACAACCGTCGCGCCCGTGAGAGTAATCATCTCATCGAGGGTGTGCGGGTCTTCCACCTGATCAAAGCTTTCGTAGACCTCCGAAGGTTTGATATAGTGGCATCCGTAGTGGCTCGCCACCCGCAAGCCTTCCAGGCTTTTTGTGAAATGCTTCTTCAGTTCTTCCAGCCCGACTTCTTCATAGAGGATTCGAGCAAAGTGTCTCACCTTCACCCCATTTTCGTATTTGAGTTTCACCCTGGCAAGCTCTTTGTTGATCTCTGCTTTCATTTTCTCATCTTCGGCCAGGTGGTGGGCCACCTCACTCAGGGCGGACGTACATGAACTGCAAAGGGCGCAGAGATCCAGATGGCTTTCCTCAGCCACCGCCAGATTGTAGGCGCCAAGGAGCATGGCTGACTTCATATCGGAAGCCTTGATGGGAAATCCGCAGCACATAAAGCTCTCTATGTCAACCAGCTCTATACCCAGTTCATTGGCCACTCTTCTGGCCGAAAGCTCATAGTTTCTGGATCGTGCCGGTATGGTGCACCCCAAAAACAGGGCATATCTCATAACGATTTACCTCATTCTTCGGGAAACAGTTCTTTTATGACCTCACATGCGGTCGGTAGAGATGGGAGATTGACCTTGTTCCGCTTTTTGTTGTCGAAATCATCTATAGAATATATGCGGCCCTGGCCTTTTATGAGATCGCGCTGGGCCCTGATGCCTGCCGGCGCATGCCCCTCCTTGATGGCCATGTTTTTCAGCAGGGTCATGAATTCCGTAATGCTCACGCCCTGCGGGCATCTTTCCTGACAGGCGTAGCAGCTCGAGCAGAGCCAAATAAAGTCGCTTTCCAGGACCGCCTTCTTGAGGCCGTAAAGGGCCAAGCGGATAATCCTGAAGGGATTAAACTTGTTGTTCACCATGCTTATGGGGCAGCTCGCCGTACAGGTTCGGCACGTGAAGCACGCTGCGATCCGCTCGCCACCAGGTTGTTCGGCCAGTTCTTTCCTGAAATTCGGATCCGCTTTCGTCAGGTCAATGTCAGCCATGGAAACCCTCTGCTGTTGAATTTCTGTTATGCATTATGCTTGCGGAGATTTGCTTCTCTGTGTTCTCTTTTCCGATGAATGGACTCACGGAATGTTGGAATATTGGAATGGTGAAGTAAGCTTTCACAACACCCTGTCTGATTTTTGGTACCCAATCTTCCAGTCTTCCGGTACTTCATTACTCCATGCTCTAATATTCCGGCGGCAGCGCATTAAGTTGGGTCAAGGGGAAGACTGGACCATCCTTGCACACGTATCTATCGCCGATGTTACAACGCCCGCACATCCCGATACCGCATTTCATCCGCATTTCCAGGGAAAGGATAATCCTTTCCGGCGGAAACCCCAGCTCTTCCAGGATCGGCTGCGTGAACCGGATCATGATGGGGGGCCCACAAACGATGGCAATCGCTTCATCTGCGCTGGTGATCTTCTGTTGCGTAATCGTGGGCACAAACCCGATGTTGTATTTCCAGTCGGGATCATCCGTGGCATCCACCGTGATGTACGTATTCATGTCGTCCCGCTTCTCCCACGCAGCGAGCTCATCCTTGTAAAGCAGCATCCCAGGCGTCCGGGCGCCATACACAACGGTAATCTCCTTGAACTTTGGGCGATTGTCAGGATGAATCATATACACAATGCTCGATCTCAGCGTGGTAAAGGCAAACCCACCGCCGATGATGATCACATTCTTTCCTTCCATCTCATCCCAGGGGTACCCATTGCCTAGAGGCCCCCGGATGCCCATGATATCCCCCTCTTTCATCCTATGAAGATGGTTGGTGACCAGACCCACCTCATTCACCGTGAAAGAAACAAACCCCTTTTCCGTCGGAGATGAAGCGATGCCAATGGGCACCTCTCCTTTGCCAGCCACAGAAAGCTCTGCAAACTGGCCGGGGATATAGGCAAACTTTTTTTCATCTTCAGAATTCATGAAGACCAGCTTGAAGGTCTTGAGGCTCTGGTCTTCTGTCTCTGTCATAATATCATCTATACGAACCGGATAGGGCAGATAGGGATTCTCGCGTAACATCTATCTATTGACTCCTATAAATCCAAGGTGCTTGAAGAGACTTCCTCGAAGCTTTCATGGAGCAATGGAGTGGCGGAGTATTGGAGTAATGGAAGGGTCAAAGAGGGAATCTCAAAATCGAATTTCACCTCTCCACCATTACTCCAGCACTCCCGTACTCCACGACTCCAGAAATCTCTGAATTTGGCAATGAACGAAGGACACACCTCCCAAGTTTTTATGGAACACCGATCAGTAATTGTTCATTAGCTCGGCAACCTGCCTGATGTCTATGTTCACCGGGCAGTCGCGCACACAGCGGCCGCAGCCCGAGCACTGAACACCATTCTGGTACTTATCCACATAATATTTCAGTTTGTGCATGAACCTCTGGCGTACACGCTGAAACTTCTGATCCCTCGGGTTATGACCGGAGCCGTGAAGTGTGAACAGAGAGAACATGCAGGAGTCCCAATTCCTGATGCGGTCGCTCTGCTTGCCGAGCACTTCATCTTGGATGTCAAAACACCAGCAGGTAGGACAGAGATAGGTACAGATCCCGCAGTTGAGGCACGCAAAGGCCACCTCCTCCCAGAAAGGGGCATCGAACAGCTCGTTCACCACCTTGTCCTTTAGTTGATCAGTGGGAACCGTACTTGAAATCTTGTCTACAGCCTTTGAAGCAATGCTTTCAGCCTCCTTGAGAGCGCCCTCTTCGGTCACGGTTCCCCCCTGCGCCTTATCCAGGAAGGCTTCTCCTTTTTCCGTGATCGCCCTGGCCACAAAAACATCGCCCAGATGGTAGAGAAGCACATCCAGTCCCTTTTCGCTGAAGGGACCCCCGCCTGTGGAGACGCAAAAGCACGTAGAACAGGGCTCATTGCAGCCGAGGCCAACAAGGACGGTTGATTCAAAGCGCTGCACCCACCAGGGATCTTTATACTCGGGGTTATCGAAATTGAGCTTTACAATTTGAAAGGCATGGGCATCACACGGCCTGACCCCGACGACCGCCTGAGGGACATAGTCCTTGGGTGACTCTTCATAGATGTGGGCAGCCTCCCCCCCCTCATTCAGGGTGCACTCAAACATCCGCTCTGATTGGGGGTAAATAATGGACTTGGGGGAGAGGCGCGAGT
>JASFTV010000028.1:0-17979 GCA_050050615.1 Desulfobacteraceae bacterium | reverse complement strand
GGGCTCTAGGTACCTTGTCATCATGTGGGAAAAAATGGACAAATCGCTCGAATTCTGCCACTGCGCGCGGATAGTCTTTCTTCTCCATGGTCTGGAGGGCAAAATCAAATTGATCATCGCTTTTTATGAGGATTTCGGAAGACATGACAAGGGTGGGCCCTAAGGAGGTTGCGAAGACAAGGATGAGAAAGAAACAAAAGCGTCTAATCATGATGTTCCCACTTCCGAGGGTGCCACCAAAAGTCATTGTTTTCCACGGGATCAAAGATCTTCCACTTTCCACCGGAATGAACCACAGGCGAAACCCTGGCTTCCTCATTTCCCTCATGGATCAGACGATCAACGGTCATGATCCACCCTGTGAAAAAGCCATGTTTTTTGAAAGCCTCGAGACTATATTGGGAACAGGAAGGCACGCTCGGGCATCGATCAGCGTCCACCGTGGAAATGGTATTGCTATAGAGGTCGACAAGCCACATGCCAAGGTTGAATCCCGGTCTTTCATCCGCAGTGTGTGATCTAAAAGGCTCATCCCCCCATGCTATTCCGACGAAGAGATCCGTTCCTGCGAGAAAAGCGAAAAAGAGGAAAAAAAGAAGAACCTTTACTTGCCGGTTCATCAGAGTAACCTCCAGAGGCCTTGTCCGATGGGAGGAAAAATCATCGGAATTCAAGGACATTTTAAGGCGGAGGATAATGAACAAGGGCGCATAAGTCAACATTATAAACGGGCGCGGTTGACATCACCCAGATCACCTGTTACTAACTTCCATGAAGGATTTACCTGTTAAATCGGCTGCGCCGTCTCGCATAGCGAGGATTTAGCAGGGTGAGGATGAGCGCAACGCCGCCCCCAAAATCCCGGCTCAAAGGGGATATGGGCGTTTTTTATCACCCCGGCAGGAAAATGAACCAGGGAAAGATCGTCGAATACATAGATCAGGGAAACATTATCAGCGCCCTCTGCCTCCAGGACGAAGGCAACAGGCTGCACCTTTTGACCCCCACGAATCGCGAAGTGAATCTTTCATCGAAAAGGGCTCTTCTCATATCAAAAGATACGGTTGGTGCCCGAAAGCCCCGGGAAGAACTATTGAGCCTACTGAAAAAGACAGAGGAGCTGAGAAACCGGCTTCAGGAAAAGATTCAGGTCGAGGAACTCTGGGAACTGGTCAGGGATGAAGGCGAGAGTTTTGACTATACATATCTGGCCCAGCTCTGTTTCGGGGAGAAAGTCACGGACGACCATGTCTCCGCTCTGGTGCGAGCCCTTTTCGTGGACAGGCTACACTTCAAAATGAAAGGGGGCCGCTTTCTGCCCAATTCCGAGGAGAGGGTAGAGCAAATTTTGAAGCAAATGGAGGAGGAGGCTCGAAAGGAGGAGATTCTCCAGCAGGGAAGCGCATGGCTCAAAAGGATACTTGAAAATAAGGAGGTCCAGGACCCTATCAGCAAGGAGGATGTCCTGGAGACGCTTACTGAACTGGCTCTCTATGGTAGTGATGCGCCCAATCTCAAGTTTGGCAAAGAACTGCTCCTAAGGGCGGGTATATCGGACATTGGAGAAGCAAGAGAGATACTGGTCAGGCTCGGGAAGTGGGACGAAGACGAGAACCTTGACCTTCTCCGATTGGAAATCAACACTTCTTTCAATAAAGAACAAGTCGACGAATCTGAGCGTCTGGTCAAGTTTGAGGTTGAGACGGCAGGACGAGAAGACCTGAGAGAACTTCCCGTATTTACCATTGATGGGCCTTTGACAAGAGACTTTGATGATGCCATTAGCATAGAGATCGTGGATGATCGCATCCATCTAGGCATTCATATCGCTGATGTGGCGAGCGTCATTCCGGGAGAAAGTATCCTGGATAAGGAGGCATCCCAGAGGGGTTCCTCCCTGTACCTGCCCCGTCAGCAGATTCCCATGATCCCGCCCAATCTATCGCAGGATATCCTGAGCCTAAAACAGGGCTGTGATCGTCCGGCTATCTCCTTGCTATCCCGCTTTGATAAAGAGGGACAGCTTATTGACTATCGATTCGTACCCAGCCTCATAAGGGTTCAAAGACAGCTAACCTATGACGATGTCAACGGTCTTTTCCAGGAGGATGGCTTGCTAGGGGAGATGTACCAACTGAGCCAGCGCATGCGCCAGAAAAGAATTGAACAGGGGGCCCTTTTGCTCTCGCTGCCTGAAATTCTTGTTCATTTCGATTCGGACGATTCCATCGCCATAGAATTGGTGGATCAGGATACGCCCTCACGAATGATTGTCGCGGAATTCATGATCTTTTACAATTGGTTGGCAGCAATATTTTGCAGGGATAATCGTATTCCGGCCCTCTATCGGACACAAGAAGAACCCACTGAACGGTTGTCCATTGATGAGACGGGGTATACCTACTACGTTTTTAAACAGCGCCGCAAGCTCAATCCTCTCTTGATTGATGTGGAACCGAGGGCCCATACGGGCTTGGGTGTGGACGTTTATACGAATGTGAGTTCTCCTATTCGGAGATATTTTGATCTTCTCGTACAGCGTCAGATCAGGAACTTTCTTTTGAACAAGGCGTTTGATTATGATGAAGAGGCGCTGGAAAATAAAAGGGGCGCCCTTGAGCCTATACTAAAGGACCTCGAGAGGGTGAAGAGGAACCGCATCCGCTACTGGATACAGAAATACCTGCTTCAGCATGTTGGCAAGAAGCTTCCTGCCATTGTTCTCGATAGCATGATGAGCAGATACCGAATTCTCTTGACGGACTTCCTGCTGGTTGTGGAAATGAAGCGGCAAAACGGCCAGGATTTTTCTCAGGGGCAGGCGATCACGGTCAAGGTTAAGAAGTCCGATCCGTGGCATGATCTCATAAGAATTGAGGCTGTCAATAGTGGATAGAGGGTTGCACTATCCGCCCTT
The DNA here is from genome assembly GCA_050050615.1 of Desulfobacteraceae bacterium. Classification (GTDB taxonomy): domain Bacteria; phylum Desulfobacterota; class DSM-4660; order Desulfatiglandales; family HGW-15; genus JASFTV01. The sequence goes on along the minus strand of JASFTV010000028.1, from coordinate 15,062 downwards.
GAGGACGCCCGACCGGTAAGCCGGGGATGGCATTAATTCATATGAAGCGATATGCTGCCCAAGACGAGAGGCCCCTTCTGAACGGTCGCCTGATGATGGGCAGATCCTGAGTAGGGACAGAGCTCCTTTAGATTTCTTGTTTCACCGGGCTTGATTTTGTGGCCATTGATGCTCAGGTGGAGGTCTCTGGGACTGTGAAGGTTTGTCTGGATCTCCTCAAGGCATATTCTGTCCTTCCGAGACAGGGAGACGGTATCCTTTGGCCGTACCAGCAGATGCTGGTGGCTGTTTACCTTTAGTATCATATAGTTCATTTTGGGTGGCGCGAGCCTTACAACCGCTCGGCCAAAGAGCTGTTTGTCTCGGGATACGATGATTTCGTAAAATTCTCCCTTGTTCTTAAGAGAATACCGCTTAATAAGATCTGTTCCGGTAGGGATGGTATAGCCCCTATCTTCGCCTGTATTGTTCTTCTTATTTCCAACAAATCCCTTGAAATTGACCTTCACGCCTGATGTCGCAGGAAGGGACGGCAGAATATCCAAGATCTTCATTTCATCTCCTCTCACCAGATGGAGGGTCTCACCGTTGGCAAGAAGGAGACGGCTTCCTTTCGCTTCAATGACAAAGTAATCGATCTTTCTGGCGCTCTTTATGTTTCTTTCTTCTCCAAGCCTTTTCTGTGAGACTTTTATCGGGATCTCGGAAAACTTGTGGTTGTCTTTTCTAACGATCAGGCTTGTATCCCTATGAATGACAAAATCTTTTCGATAATCGTTTATACCCCCATATCCAAGGATATCAAGACTGAGCCCCCTTTCATAATTCGCCTCGATGTGGGTGACATTAATGGAATCTCCGCGACGTATTTCGAGCGATCGGTTCGCATCGACAACGATCGGTGTGTGGCCGTTAATGGAAACCACCAGATATTTCAACAAAGGAGGATCCAGAACAAGGCCAGGTGATTCAGGGATGATACCGAAGAGTTTCATGAATGTGTTAATGACGAGGTTGTGGTATCGGACTTTCAAGTCAATGGAGGGCAAGAACTTTGAAGTCTCAACACCAAAGGCGGGGATGTGGTGTTTTGTGAGAGCGTAATAGGTGGCGGACATGCGCTGTTCACGGTGCAGGCTGTCTTTATCGCCCGTTTTCGTATTCACGAAGTGGAATTTATAGAGGTCGTTGTTGATGTGGCGATTTACCTCGCTAAGGATCTTTTTCGCCGTCTTGCCAAGCCTGATCACCCTGTTGCTGCCGGGAACCTTGTATTCTTCACAATCAGCGATTATGGACTGACCAAAACGCATCGGATTGCGCCATTTGTTTATGTACTTGGGATAAAAGTATCCGGCGCCGTCATGGAGATTTAGAAGGTAGTCGCTTTTACTGATCAATTTCTTCAGAATGGTGACGATCTTATCTTCCATGCTGAAAGAGATATCCTCGTGGGTAAATTTTCTGTTCATATCGCCATTGGGGCCTCTTTGGTTCAAGATGATGGAGTAAAAATTGGCCCGTGGTACGACGATGAGGTTCCCCCTATCAAGGCTCATATCCGCATAAAGGTCTGCAGATAAGAAGCCTCCCGGCTCATTTCCCTGGATCCCGCCTATGAGCATCAAGGTCTTTCCTGCCCTCTTTCCATGAATCTTGTAAATGTTTAATTCATAGGCCGTGTTCGGGAAATAGACGAGATGTTTTCTCCTTGCGAAGGCTCTGGAAGGAAAAAGAAGGAGCAGAACAAACAGGACCGTGCACAGCCAAATAAAAGAGGTTTTGCTGACGGATATCGAATCACGGTTCATAATTGGCCTCAAAACCCTCCTCCAAGATGAGCAGACCGGATTGATCATAGACCAGCACCTGGAAGATCGATGGAGGGTCCGCGTTCGGAGTGAGATCAAATCTGCCCTTTATGGGCTTGAACCTTTGGATGAGAAAGAGCTGTCCGCGTCGGTAGTTTTCGGGCATGCCGTTTATGAGTCTTTCATAAGGGAAGGTCCGTAGGTTCGAGGTATCGGCACCTTCAGCTTTGGCAATGATATGAACATAGCCCCCAACAGGATCCTCCCCTTGCTGTACGTTTACCAACCTGAAGTCGACCGTTATCCTGGAATCCTGTTTTTTGATAACCATATCCTCGATACTGACAATATCCGTCGTTTTCGGCAACGCCTCTCCCTGCTTGCGGGTGCTCGCGACAATCTTACCAGCACGGTCATCCTGTGACTTCTCTTCTTCGGCGGTTTGGGTCTCCTCTGTTTCCCCTTTTTCAAGACGGCGTATATATTCCTCCAGAAGGGCAGCGTGATCTCTGGATTTGAGCAAAGCCTTTTGGTTGCTCATGACCTTTTTTTGAAGTGTACTTACCTTCTCAGACTGCTTGAAGTGGATATGGCGAAGGTCGAAATAACGGTTTATGAAAAGAATGGATAAGGGGATATATGCGAGGAGGAATAGGACAGCCAACAAGACAAGGCGACGGGAAATCTCGAAGGAACGTACCCGACCTAGGCTCCCCATAATCATGACCGTGAAGCGACGCTCATGGCGAGGTTTCTTTTTTAGAGGCGGCGTCCCCTGTTCAACGGTCTCCACTCTTCCTTTTTGATCTTCCAATCTTTACCTCTCTTTACAAGTTGAATACTCTTGAGGCCGAAGTCGCGATATTCATCAGCCTGATAGCTTTGTGTGAAGCTGACCGTTACCATACGCGTAGAAGTCTGTTTGATTTTTATGTCGCCAATGTCCACTCGAATGAACCGATATTTTCTGTTCAGCCGCTTCTTGTGGTTTTTCCACGCCTCTAGATCCATTCCCCGTGACCGAAAGCGGGAGTCATAAAGGGAGATATAGGTCCTGAGGTCCTTTTGTTCCCAAGCCCTCTCCCATGATTGAATGAGCTTTCTTACCTCTTCGGACGTGGGAAGGGGGCGTTTCTTGGCGACGGTCCTCTTGATATCTTTGCCCTCAAAGAATTCCCCGACGATTTTCCACTCCTTGCTGTTTTGTCGGAAGAAGAGGCTTTTCACACCTCGGCTCTGAAAAATGGGCGTACGGTATGTTTGGTCGAATTTGGCAAGAACCAGACCGTCGTTCCTCAGTATCCGAAGGTTGTTGATATCCACATTGATCTCTTCGTATTTTCTTGCCAAACGGGTTTTGTATCCCTTCCATGCCTGCCAGTCCTTACCGGAGGAACTGAACTGGGAACTATAACCGGACATATACTCGTCCATCTTTTTTTCTTCCCAGGCGCTTCTCCAGGTTTGCACGATTTGCTCCAGTTCTTTCCCCTGCTTTTTCAGGGTGTCCGGATCGACCATTTGGATCTTGGCGCTGATAATGACGGGCGTATCCCCTAATTTAATGAAGGAGGCGAATTCCTCGATGTCACCGTTCTCTAGGGCGATACAACCGTTGGTATCTTTCGGTTTCAGGGGTTTATTGGTTCCGTGAAACCAGATTCCGTAACCAGACCGACCTTCCTTCTTGTCGATCTGGTTGGGGTAGTTGATAGGAAATGCCCTCACCCCGTAAATCGGCGAAAGGTATTTTTTCTCATAGATGCGGGTGACGAAGTAGATGCCCTCAGGGGTCTTTCGATCATTCTGCCTTAACTTTGGCCCATCATTTTCGCCGGTTGAGCAGACGAAGGTTCTCACGGGCTCATAAAGGTTGTCCCTGTGGTACACGAAAACCTTCTGAAGAGACTTGTCGACAAGGATGGCGTGGTCGGAACCCCGTTCCGGCCATTTCAAAAGGGAGGCGGGGACAAGGCGCGGGTTTGATATCGGCCGCTTAACTTCGGCATAGGAATGATTGAGCCAGGGAATGTTAGGAAGGGACAGAAGGAGCCAAAAGAGGATGGCTCTAGGCCGGCAACGTTTACTCGCTATTCTTTGCATCGGTCTACTCGACTCTCCTTTAAGCGTTTGTCTCCTCTATAACATGACCAGTCAAATTCAAACGTATGGAATCAATGGGAGAAACCCATTTACCCTTTATTCCCCTTCGCCACCCAGGCTGTGCCGGAGGCTACGCCGAGGCGAGAGGCTTCGGCGTAACTTGCCTTGCCGCAGCTTGCCAGAGCGAAGGCAGGTGCCGCTCGATAGGCCCAGCGGGCTCCGGGGCTGCAGGAAGCTTCATTGGAAAACCCTATCAAACATGTCGTCCACATATTTGAGATGGTAGTCCAGGCTAAATATCTCATCGATGTTCTTTTCGCTCAGATGCTCCCTTAGCGCTTTGTCTTCCAGAAGAAGGGACTTGAAATCCCTGCCCGTATCCCAAACCTTGAGGGCGTTTCTCTGGACCATGTCGTATGCGTCCTCCCGGTTCAGCCCGACAGCGCTCAGCTTGAGCAGCAACTGCTGTGAGAAGATGAGCCCCTTCAGCTTATAGAGATTTTCCCTCATTCGTTCGGGATAGACGACCAGGTTTTTGATGATCCCTGTAAGGCGATGCACCATGAAATCAACCAGTATGGTGCTATCAGGTCCGATGACCCTTTCCACAGAGGAATGGCTAATATCCCTTTCATGCCACAGGGCGATGTTTTCCAAAGCGGCCAGGGCATTGGATCGAACGAGGCGGGCCAGGCCTGCAATGTTTTCGGATCCGATGGGATTCTTTTTGTGAGGCATGGAAGATGACCCCTTTTGCCCCTTTTCAAATGCCTCCTCAGCTTCAAGAACCTCTGTTCTCTGGAGGTGACGAATCTCTACAGCGATCTTCTCCATTGTCCCGGCGAAGATGGCCAGGGTGGAGAAGTACTGGGCATGGCGGTCACGTTGTAAAATCTGAGTGGATATCTCTGCTGGCTTCAAACCAAGTTTTTTGCAAACGTAGGCCTCAATCTTGGGGGATACATTCGCAAAGGTGCCTACCGCACCGGAAAGCTTTCCATAGCTGATCACCGCTAAGGTCTCTTCCAGCCTTTTCAGGTTCCGCTTCACTTCTGCATACCATACGGCCAGTTTTAGGCCGAAGGTTATGGGCTCAGCATGTATGCCATGGGAGCGTCCGATCATCACCGTATGTTTATGTTCAAAGGCCCTTTGCTTGATGACGCCCATGAGCTCCGTTGCACCATCAATGATGAGATTCATCGCCTCTCTGAGCAGCATGGCAAAGCTGGTGTCCAGCACATCAGAAGAGGTCAGCCCCATGTGAATGAAGCGGGAATCAGGTCCCACATATTCGGCGACATTGGTGAGAAAAGCGATGACATCGTGCTTGGTCTCTTCTTCTATTTCCAGGATGCGTTCGACGGAAAAACGCGCCTTTTTCTTGATATTTTCAAGGGACTGGCTGGGAATCAAGCCTTCTTCGGCCATGGCCTCGCAGGCTCCAATTTCCACCTCTAGCCATTTGGCGAATCGATTTTGGGGCTCCCAAATGCGTCCCATCTCCGGGCGTGTGTATCGACTGATCATCTTCAAACGCTCGTTCTGAGGTCAGACTACGGTTCAGGGGCTGACAGGGGAATGGAAGCCAGAGTGGCGCCGGAAATGAACCGGCAGCGAGAGATTTGGAGAATTCACACAGAGAAATACTCCCCCATTCCACCAGGTCGCCAACAAAACAAGTTATGCCCCTCATTTTATTAAGGAAATGGCAGCGCGGCCATGCACAAGCTAATTATGCTTCAGTTAATATCAATTAAGTATAATTAACAGGTACCAAAATGTCAAGACAATTAACAACCATTAATTTCAGGCTATTTAGAAGGTTCGGAGGATTTTTGATTCAATTCACACTAGAGAAGCCCATTCAGGGTCACTTTTTCACAGGGTTGCCCTGGAGAGCCCCAATGATGGCCTTCATGAATGCTGGGAGGTCGTCCGGCTTTCGGCTGGTAATGAATTTGCCGTCAACAACCACCGCTTCATCCACATAGTATGCGCCCGCATGGACCAAATCATCTTTGATTGCAAAGAAAGAGGTGACTGTCCGAATACATTTGCTCTACCAGGATAATGACCTTTTTTCCCCTTAATTCCATGCCTCATCCTCCTTTCTCCCAAGCCCTGGTCTCGAATCATCGGGCATGGCGAACAATATAGCTATAAGCAATCCGGATATCAAGTTGCCCTTTTGTTTTGACACCACACCCCTCTTCCCCTATAGTTCAGGGACCGTCACGGTTTGGAGGGTCTGATTTGGGCAGTCATCTGATCTGGTTAGATCTCGAAATGACCGGCCTTGACCCCGAAAAGGGGCTCATCCTTGAGATTGCCACGGTTGTGACCGATAGCGGTCTGGAAATTGTGGCTGAAGGCCCCAATATAGCCATAAACCATCCGGAGGAAAGCCTCCACGCCATGGAGGCATGGAGCAGGTCTCAGCACGAAGCATCAGGACTCCTGGAGCGGGTCAAAAACTCTTCATGTGACGAGCAGAAGGCGGAACAGAAAACATTGGGTTTCCTCTCTAAACATTGCAGAAAGGGCGAGTCGCCTTTGTGCGGAAACTCCGTTTGGCAGGATCGCCGATTCTTAATAAAGCACATGCCCACCCTCGAGGTATTTCTTCATTATCGGAATATCGATGTGAGTACCATCAAAGAACTGGTCAGGAGGTGGTATCCGTCGCTCCCCCCGTGCAAAAAAAAGAAGGCCCACCTCGCACTGAGTGACATCAAGGAATCGATAAAGGAGCTCAAGTACTACCGCGAGAGCGTGTTTCTGCCGAAAATATGGTGATGCATGTAGGTAGGAACAAAGCACACGCCGGAGAGGCCGTCGCCCAGCGAATCGTTTATCAATAAGCTGTTTTTTGACATTGGGTCATTTCTTGGCCGGCGTCTGTTTCTCTTTCTTTTCTTCGTTCTTCTCCGGTTTGGTCACCTTACCTGTCATGATATATTCATGAATGCTGGCTGCGGCGGTCTTTCCGGCCCCCATGGCAGAGATAACCGTAGCCGCCCCGGTGACGATGTCGCCCCCTGCGAAAACGCCTTTCTTTGAAGTTTCGAGGGTATCCGGATCACACTCGAGCGTTCCCCAGCGGGTGGTCTTGAGATCGGGCGCGGTCATGGGAATCAGAGGGTTGGGGCGGTTACCCAGGGCGGGAATAACCGTGTCGCAATGGATGACGAATTCGCTCCCTTCGATAGGCACGGGTCTGCGGCGTCCCGAAGCATCGGGTTCGCCCAGTTCCATTCTAATACATTCTACCGCTTTGACCCTCCCCTGCTCGTCGCCGAAGATGCGGACAGGGTTTGTGAGGATCTTGAGCTGCACACCCTCCTCCTCAGCGTGGTGGATCTCTTCTGCGCGCGCGGGCATCTCCGCTCGGCTTCGGCGGTAGACGATGATGGATTCCGCGCCAAGTCTGAGGGCAGTCCGGGCCGAATCCATAGCCACATTGCCCCCGCCGATCGTGATGACCTTTTTGCTCCTGATGGGCGCAGTGCCGTACTCAGGGAATCTGAAGGACTTCATCAGGTTTGACCTCGTGAGGTACTCGTTTGCCGAATAGACGCCGACAAGGTTTTCGCCAGGAATGTTCATAAAAATGGGGAGTCCGGCGCCGGTTCCGATGAATACGGCGTCGTAACCGTTATTGAGAAGCCCATCCACGGTGTTCGCTTTGCCGACCACGTAATCCGTTTTGATCTCCACCCCGAGTTTTCTTAAGTAGTCCACTTCCGCCTTCACAATCTCCTTGGGCAGTCGAAATTCGGGGATGCCGTAAACGAGAACGCCACCGGGTTCGTGTAGTGCTTCGAAGATAATGATCTTATGCCCCAGCTTGATAAGATCACCGGCGACGGTTAGGCCTGCAGGACCAGCTCCGATGATGGCCACATTTTTGCCCGTCGGTTTAGGGAGTTTGGGGAGCTTTACCTCTCCCGCAAGGCGCTCGAAGTCAGCGGCAAATCTCTCCAGGCGTCCGATCGCTACGGGATCGCCTTTTTTCCCGAGAATACACTTTGCTTCGCACTGGGATTCCTGTGGGCAGACACGGCCGGTCGCGGCGGGCAGTGCATTCTGTTCTTTGAGCTTCCATGCGGCCTCAACAAACTTGCCTTCCTCAATGAGCTTGATAAAGTCTGGGATGGTTATGTTCACCGGGCAACCGCTCATACAAAGCGGCTTCTTACATTTGAGGCAGCGCTTCGCTTCGGTGATGGCGAGCTTTTCTGTATAGCCGTAGGGCACCTCTTCGAAATTGTGCTTTCGCCTTCTCGGATCCTGTTCGGGCATCTTCTGCCTTGGGATCTTTTTTCTCTCTTTTGGGTCCATCTTCGTTCCAAACCCTATGGGGACTTATTTACGGTATTTCCGGGACATTGCGCTGTAGAGCGTTTCCTAAATACTGTGGCCATACTGTCATTTCGACCCCCGTTTGCACGGGGGTCGAAATGACATGTTAATAAAGAAACGCCCTGCTAGGTCATTTCTCCGTCACGCCCTCATACAGGTGTGCTCGTGCATGGGAACCGGTTCCTGAGGCATCGCCTCGATCTCCTCTTTCTTGAAAGCGGCCTGCCTTTGCATGAGCTCGATCCAATCGATCTTCAACCCGTCCAGGAAAGGGCCGTCCACGCATGCGAACTTGGTCGCGTCGCCCAAGGTGACGCGGCACGCCCCGCACATGCCCGTGCCGTCCAGCATAAGCGGGTTCATGGCGGTCTGGGTCGGGATGCCCAGTTCCTTGGTCACTTCACAGACCAGCATCATCATGAAGGTACAGCCGATGATATAGGCCTGGTCGATCTTTTCGCCCCTGTCAACCAGCATGGAGATCGCTTCCTGCACACCCCCCTTCATGCCTGCGGAGCCATCTTTTGTAACAATGACAAGTTCATCGCAGTTTTGGGAGAGCCTGTCCTGCCAGTGGAGGAGGTAGTGGCTGGAGGCCTCCTCAATACAGATCACTTTGTTGCCAGCTTCTTTCATGGCTCGTGCGATGGGGAGCATGGCACCCACCCCGTAGCACCCGCCGGCGCAGACGACTGTGCCGTATTTCTTGACCGCCACCGGTGTGCCGAGCGGGCCGGTGAAGTGCGCGAGATGTTCGCCGGTGCGCGTATTTGCCAACTCACGGCTTGACCTGCCAACCTCAAGGGTCACCATGGTGATCGTGCCCTTTTCGCGGTCAAAGTCGGATATGGTGTAGGGGATACGCTCAGAGGTTTCGTCCACCATGGCGATGACAAACTGGCCGGGCTCGCACTTTTCTGCGATGATCGGGGCATGCACGGTCACCATGTGGGTGTTGGGTACAATCTCCACCTTTTCTAGAATCTTGAAGGGCTTGCCTTCCTCTGCTTTTTCCTCAACCGCTTCTTCTTTGGCTGGAGAAAGGCTCGCCATGGCGCAGACAATGTCGCTCAGAGGGTGGCCGCGATAGAAGCGGGGCAAGGCGTCCATATTGTCGAGAGGGGATGGATCGGGAGCCGTAGGCGGCTCTACATGTGTGCCGTTCTTCATCAATGCCTTACGAACGCCAGATGTTGTTTTGAAGCCAAATCCCGTGGCCCCCATCTTCTTTGCGATATCACATACGATCTTCCAGTCAGGCAGCAGATCGTCAGGGGGTATTGCGGCCGCTTTGAGTGTTTTCATTTTTCCGGCGGCGTTCAGGAAGGTCCCATCCGTTTCTGCCAGGGCGGCGGCAGCGATAAATACATCCGCCATTTTTTCTGTTCTTGAGGGAAATAGATCGGTAACGACCAATGCTTTGATCTTCTTAAGCGCAGAGGCAGGGAGGAAGTCGCCGAGCGTGTACAGGGCCTTCACCTTCCCTGTTTTTATGGCTTGATCCACCGAAGCAGGTTCTATCTTAAGCTTGTGGCCGACGGCCCTGGCGATGGCGAAGTTGTCCGATTTCATCACCCCTTTTGCAAATTTCTTGAGGATATAAATCTCCTCCCTGGTTGCGGATGAATGGGTGATGAGGGCGAACGGATCCCCCTTGTAAGGGCCGAGGATCTTTGCGGCCTGTTTGACCGCCTCTTTGTAATCCGCTCTAATCAGACCGTCCTCAATGCGCACCTGGTGCGAAATAACTCTCGAAGGGCTTTCCAGGAGTTGAGGGAGCACAAAGCGTCCCACAGGGCAAATGCGGGCTTCTCTGCTAAAAGCAGTCATGCCGCCGCTAATGATCTTTCCCTCCTTGATTTTCAGGCGAACAGAACAGCCGTGCGGGCAAAGTACGCATGTGGAATCCTGAACGCTGTCCGGCGCCGCGAACCACTTTGCGAACCTGTCCGACAGGGCGCCGGTGGGACAGATATCGATGCAGGCCCCGCAAAAACGGCAATTGGTCTCGGTGTGAGGCCTGTGAAAGGCGGTGCTGATTCGGGCGTCTTTGCCCCGCTTGACGAAATCGATGGTGCCCGTCTCGTGGATCTTTTCACAGATACGGGCGCATCGACCGCAAAGGACGCACAGATTGTAGTCCCTGTCCATGAAGGGGTCATTGCGTTCAAGCTCCAGGTTCTTGTAAATGATCGGCACATCCAGATCGCTGATATCATACTCGTCTGCAAGTATTCTCAGTTCGCACCTATCGCGGTTGCTGCAAAAAACGCAGCGTGTCGCTTTGCCGGTCTTGAAAGGACGGGGACGATATTTCTCACACGGCTCCCGGTGTAGACAGACAAGACAGGGGCTGGTATGACCGCTCAGCATGAGCTTAATCACGTTTTTCCGGAGCTCTATGATTTCAGGTGATATGGTCTTCACGACCATGCCATCCTCGGCGGGTGTGGTACAAGAGGGCGGGTATCCGCGCATTCCCTGGATTTCCACAATGCAGAGCCGACATGCACCGTATGGCTCAAGGGCAGGGTGAGCACAGAGGGTGGGGATGTGGATACCAGCCGTTTCCGCGGCTTCGAATACGGTGTCGCCTTTTTTGGCTCTTACCTGGTTTCCATCAATGGTGAGTGTCATCTTACTCATTGTTTAAGTATGCTCCTGCTTTTGATGGCTCCTGAATCTCGCTCTCGCTCTGGAAAGGGCGGATTTTACTTGTTAAGGCCGTTCCGCTTGCTTTAAGCGGGGTGTTCACATCGTGGTCTTAAGCGACGACCGCGATCATTTCACCAGATTTTTTGATAACGGCATCGAAGGGGCACACGCTAAAACACATGCCACAGCGGATACACTTCTCTTCGTGGATCACAAACGGCTCAGGCGGTTTTTTGGAGCCCGTGATCGCCTCAACGGGACACTCCTTCTTGCAAAGCCCGCAAAGTTTGCACGCATCCATGTCAACGGTGTAAGTCAGCAATGCCTTGCATACGCGAGCGGGGCAGCGGTGCTCAAAGATGTGTGCCTGGTACTCGTCCCGGAAGTACTCGAGCGTCGTAAGAACAGGATTCGGCGCCGTCTGGCCGAGTCCACATAGAGAGGTGCGTTGAACCGTCCTGCCCAAAGCCTCAAGTGTGGTGATGTGCTCCGGTCTGCCTCTGCCTTCCGTGATGTCTTCCAGAATGTGGAGCAGGTGCTGGGTGCCCATCCTGCAAGGTGTGCATTTACCGCAAGATTCGTTTTCTGTGAAGGTCAAGAAATACCGTGCGATATCCACCATGCAGGAGTCTTCGTCCATCACGATCATGCCGCCAGAGCCCATGATGGAGCCGACTTTCGCCAGCTCTTCGTAGTCCACCTTCATGTCCAGATACTTTGAAGGGATGCAGCCGCCCGAAGGGCCTCCGGTCTGTACCGCCTTGAATGCCTTGTCGTCCAAGATGCCGCCCCCTACATCAAAAATGATGTCCCGCAGGGTGATACCCATGGGCACCTCAATCAGACCCGTGCGCTGGATCTTGCCGGCCAGCGCAAAGGTTTTCGTGCCCTTACTGCTTTCAGTGCCATATCCTGCAAACCAAGCGCCCCCCTTGTTCATGATTTCGGAGACGTTGGCGAGGCTTTCCACGTTATTGATGTTCGTGGGTCTTCCGTGAAGGCCGGATTCCGCCGGGAAAGGGGGTCGCGGCCTCGGCATACCCCTCTTGCCTTCGATGGAGGCCATCAAGGCGGTCTCTTCGCCGCAGACAAAAGCACCGGCACCTTGCTTGATCTTTATGGACAGATTAAACCCGGACCCCAGAATGTTTTCCCCTAGGAACCCGTATTTCTCCATCTTGCTGATGGCCTGCTCCAGGCGAAGTATGGCCAGCGGATATTCAGCCCGGATGTACACATAAGCGAAGCTGGCACCGATAGCGTAAGCCCCGATTGCTAGACCCTCCAGCACAGCATGGGGATCGCTTTCCAGGACGGCCCGGTCCATGAAGGCACCAGGGTCTCCTTCGTCTGCGTTGCAGATCATGTATTTTACGTCACTCTTGGAGCTCCGGGCCAAGCCCCATTTGACGCCGGCCGGGAAACCAGCACCGCCCCGCCCGCGCAGGCCGGAGGTTTTGATTTCCTCGATCACCTTTTCAGGTTTTATCGTGAGAGTTCGGGCAAGTCCGGAGTAACCCCCCCTTGCGATGTAGTGGTTTATGTTCGTGGGGTCGATGGTGCCGCTGTTTCTTAAGACCACGCGGACCTGCTTTTTGATCATGGGCAATTCCCCAAAGGGGGGTATCCCATCAACGGTTGCATCTCCGAAGGTGCAGAGTGCCAGGTCCGGCCGAGGATCTCCTTTGACGATAAAATCCTCTACAAGCTCGGGCACTATCTTTTCAGTCACCTCACCATACATTACACGTCTGCCGTCAGGAACGCCGATTTCTATGCAAGGCTCCGCATAGCATATGCCAAGATCTCCGACCTCATAGATATCTGCCTGGATGGACCTGGCGGCAAGCTCTTCTTTGAATTTGTCCCGTACCTCCAGAGCTCCGGCTGCACGGCCGCACGTTGCTGCTCCCACGAGGATTCTCGGTCTTCTAAGCCGGTTGAATTTTTCCCATTCCCGCTCAGCCTTCTTCTTTATCTCTTCGAAATTCATCAAAACCCCTTAAGGATTTTTTTCACCTTCTTCGGAGACATTCTCCCATAAACCTTATCATCCATCACGACCACCGGCGAGAGCGCACAGGATCCGAAACACGCGACCCGCTCGAGGCTGAATTTATAATCGGGCGTGGTTTCACCCGCGCCAACGCCAAGATGCCGGGTGACTTCATCCATGATCTGTGATCCACCTCTGACATGACAGGCTGTTCCGAGGCATACCTTTACCCTGTGATCGCCGGGCCGGGAGAATCTAAACTGGGTGTAGAAAGTCGCCACACCGTAGATGCTACTTTCGGAGATATGGAGGTAACTCGCGATACGCTCCACCGCTTCCTCGGAGACATATCCAAACCGACCTTGGACGTCCTGCAAAATCGGAATGAGGCTATCACGGTCCTGTTGATGACTCTTAAGCGCTCTTCGTAGTTTTTTTGTCATGATCCCATCCGTCTCTTGCGCTGTTTCTGTGTTGGTTCTTGAAGAAGCCCGGCTTGTCCGCAATGCTCTGAGTTTTCGAGATAAATTGATCCAAGGGCTGGAAATTCTCTGGATCCTGATTGCCAGGCCGCCCAAGGCTGAGACCCGGCATGAAAGACAAGCGGGAAGGCTAGCGAGATATGTTTTGACAGGCTGAACTTATAGAAAGGTGAAGCCATTATTGTCAAGCAAAAAACGACCCCCCTGATCCACCATCAAGGCATCATCTGCGGCGGTTTGATCAAGCATATCAGAATAAGCCCTACGACGGCTAGGACCCCGTTGATCAAGAAGGCCTGATCGTAGATGCCTGTGGCGTCTCGCAAAACGCCGGTCACCCAATGGGACAGGATAGCTCCAATACCATAAAAGGGTGTCCATGCGCCGATGACAGTTCCCATGACATCCCTCGGGAAATAGTCCCCGGCGCAGGCGCCATAGATAGGAAAGGTGACGCCGTAAAAGACCGCAAGGATCCCTACCAGGGCAAAAAGCATTGGCCAAGAATTTCCTGTGAAAAGGATACCGAACAGCGAGGCTGTGATGAATGAATTGGAAATGATGATGGTCTTTTTTCGCCCCAGGTAATCGGAGAGAGGTAAGATCGTTAAGACGCCTATAACCTGAGAAAAGCCATGGACGGTGGCGAGAAGGCTGGCCTTTTCCATGGGCATGCCCAATTGATATTTGGCGTAATCTACCATAAATGTGGTGATGCCGTAGAGGCTGTAAGCGATGGAAAAGTAGGAGAAACCGATAATCCAGAATCTCGTATTCCTGAAGACAATGGAAAGGGGCGTATCTCTGCTGGGGGTTTTCACACGCCCTTCACCCGTGCTGGGGGACGCACCTTTATCGCCCCATGGTCGATACCCGGCACTTTCAGGGTCACGCCTCAAGAGAAGGCCGTTTGCGAAGACCATCACCAAGGCGGCTGAACCTAAGAAGTACCAGGCGTGCCGCCAGGTGAAATGGTGCAGAATCCAGGGGAAAGCCGCCCCCATGGTGGCAAATCCAAGTCCGTACCCTGTAGACAGAATGCCGAGGGCAAGGCCCCTTCTATGCGGAGAATACCAGCGCTGGACCACGGTGATGACCGGGGTCCACATTCCCGTGGCGCCGAGGCCGACGATGGCGTAAAACAGACAGGCCATCCAAAGATTCGTGATGGTCCCCATGAGTAGCACGCCGATTCCGAGGATCAGGCTACAGGCCGTGATGATACGACGGGCCCCAAGACGGTCTGTTAGATAACCGGTAAAGGGTGTTAACGCTAAATAGCAGAAGAGATACGCGTTATAGATGGATCCGCCAGCCGTTCTGCTGAAGCCCAAGGTCCGGATCATTTCCGGTAAGACCACGCCGTAACCAAGGCGAATGGAGTAGTTGATAAAAAGATCAACAAAGCATGTCGCCAGTATAATCCAAGCCCAATGAAAAGATCGGTCGTTTTGCGTTTCCATTACTGCTTTCCTTGAAGGGGGTTTCATGATTCATCTTCGGTCACTGCTGTCCAAAATAAATCGAAAAGAGGCTTCTAAACGAGCTAAGTGCCTGTATTTACAAGATGCCCCACGGTGCCCAAAATTCAGGTTCCCATGAGCACCGAGTCGCGAGCCATGGGGGTCTCTTTTCAAAAACGAAAAGTCG
>JASFTV010000027.1:0-18171 GCA_050050615.1 Desulfobacteraceae bacterium | reverse complement strand
GTTTGTTGTCAATGTGCGACCTTTCCGTTTACTATTGATCATTTCCAAACAGTCGCACGGACGACTCATTTGCCGTCAAAAGGCACTTATGCAAAATTCTAGCCGGACACTGCTGGAAAAATATCATTGTATGTATGAAGCTTTTACTCGCCTGTTACGATTAACTCCAGTGGTTCAAGCTCTCCGTTTAGTGTGATATGGGACCCAAGTGCAGGGATTTCAGTAAATTGAGCTCGCTTGATGTGCCTCATGATATCAGGAATCTTTGCGAGTGGAACAGGAGAGGCCGTTTTAACAGGGATCATTTTTTTCCCTTCTTTTGTTTCGCACCTTATCGTGGTTGTCATCACTCTGATGGGTAAGATAGCTTCCTGGCGGGCAAAGTCCTCTCCCTTTTCGCAGCGGGCTCCCTCGACCTCTTTGCCATCGGTTTCCAGCTCGCAGCAAACGGGGCACACGATGCAGATGTACTTCTTCGTGCCCTCTTTTGTCAATGTTTTTGCGACGCGGCGTCCGCGCTTTTTGGGTTTTCGAGCCATTTCGTTCCTTGTAGTGTTCTTTCTAGGACTTACAGCGATGTTTTGGACGGGCTTCTGATCATATGCCCTCTGTTGCAAAACGATGCGAACAACGAAGAACCCGTTGTGCCCACGAAAACGGGAACCCGGAGATTCCATAGGGCAACGACCGGGTGGCTCCAGAACAGTTGCTTTTTGGCAAAATCAAAGCGGTGCCCCCTTAGGAATTGCTGCTTCCCAATGAGCTTCCCAGTTTTTCCGCCTCTTTTGTCACACGATCCACAATGTCATGCACATAATCTGCGTTTCCGGTCAAATAGATGCCGTGCCCCGGCTTCATGCCCGCTTCTATAAGAAGGTCTCTTTCAGGTATGAGCCCCACTGAGAACAGGATTGTGTCACAGGCGAGGTATTCTTCTTTGCCTGTATTGTTGTCGCGGTACCTGATCGCCTCAACTCTGTCCTTACCCAGGACCTCCAGGATTTCATGCTCGAGGTAGAGCGGGATGCCGAAGTCATCCAGACACTGTACTTTGTTTCTTAGGAGGCCCGAGAGATGATCCATGATCTCGAGCACCGCATGGACCTTGGCCCCTTCCACGGTCATCCGTCTCGCCATGATGAGACCGATATCGCCGGAACCGATAACGACGACCTCTTTCCCGGGCATGACGCCGTGGATATTGACCATTTCCTGCGCCAGTCCAGCGGTGAATATCCCTGCCGGGCGCGTTCCTGGAAGCGTGAGCATCTCTCGGGTCCGTTCCCGACATCCGGTCGCCACGATGATGTTTTCAGTGAAGACAGTGAACTCGCCCTCAGGGCAGACGAATGTGGCTTCTTTTTCCGGGCTGATCCGGTGCACAAAAGCGGATGTCTTCACCTCCACCTCGGTTCGGTAAAACATCCTTTTGTAACGGGCAGCATACTCCGTCCCGGTCAGTTCTTCCTTGAAATATCTGAGTCCGAAACCCACGTGGATGCACTGGTTGAGAATCCCTCCGAGTCTTGGATTCCGCTCGAGGAGCAAGATCCTTTTGAGACCCGCCTTCGACGCCCCCACAGCCGCCGCCATACCGGCGGGCCCGCCTCCTATGACGACAAGATCATAGTCTTTATGCTTCATAGCCTCCAACCAGTTCCGAGCCTTTCCCTCTTTTGGTGATCGCTTCATAAGGGACGTCCAACTCTTCAGCCATGATGGCCATGATCTTCATGGTGCAGAATGCGCCGTGACATCGTCCCATCTGGCTCCGTGTGCGGAACTTGATCCCATCCATGGTGCGAGCCCCCCTCCTGATCGCCTCTTTGATTTCCCTTTTGGTGATGAGCTCACACCGGCAGACCACTTCCCCGAACTCAGGGTCCCCTTTTATGAGCCGATTCCTCTGTTTTGTATTGAGATGGCGGAAACGGGGAATGGCGGTCCTTCGTGCAATATATCGTTGCTTTGGCAAGAGCGTTACCTTTTCAGCGAGCAATCTTGCCACGTACTCGGCAATGGCAGGGGCCGCCGTAAGGCCGGGCGACTGGATGCCGACGATGTTAATAAATCCTTCGCTGTCCTCGTGGATATAAAAATCACCCCCGCTGGTGGTCGGTCTCAACCCCGCAAATGCGGCTATGATCTGGTCTTCCCGCACGGAGGGCACCAACCTCTGAATGCTTTTGATGACAGCCTGTTTCCCTGCCTGGCTGGTTGAGAGGTCCTCCCGGTCATCAATCTCCTGGGCTGTGGGGCCGATCATCGTATTGCCGTCCACGGTGGGGATAACGAGAATACCTTTGGTATTCTTCTGGGGCAAGGGAAATATGATTCTTTGGGTGAGTCTGTCCGCATGCCTGTCTAGAATGAATTCCTCCCCCTTCCGAGGGATGATAGGCGGCACGTCAATTCCGGCCATCCCCGCCACCCTGTCTGCATACAAGCCTGCTGCATTGATCACGTAACGCGATTCGTATTCGGATTTGGATGTCACGACTTTCCACCCGCCTTTCGCTTTCTGTATGGCGGTGACTTCATTTTCGCAAAAGATCTGGACGCCGTTTGATGTGGCATTTTCAGCCATGGCATAAATGGCCTCATAGGGATTGACAACAGCTGCTGTGGGTCCCAGGAGGGCGCGTGCGATCTTTCCAGAGAGACTGGGTTCATGCTTTGAGAGCCACTTTCTGTCCACGATTTCAAGGCCTGGAATGCCGAGCTTTTCCCCGTTTTCTTTGACACCCTCTAATACCTCCGTTTGTCCGGGGAAGGCGACGACCAGTTCTCCGGTAGGAATAAAGGGGAAATCGAGGGTCTTGGCCATTTTCCTGTAGAGCTCGTTACCCCGCACGGCAAGGCGCGTCTTGAGGGCTTGGGGATCGCCCTGAAATCCTGTATGAATGATGCCGCTGTTGGACTTGGAGACACCAAAGGAAAGCTCTGCTTCTTTTTCGAGCAGAATGATATCAACCTGGTATTTGGCGAGTTCATAGGCGAGGGATGCGCCCACAATGCCGCCTCCAATAATGATGATATCGTTTCTCAAAAAAGCGCTCCTCTCAAGATGGTCTCTTTTTAATGCTCGCCCGTCGGGAATAAAGCCCCATATAGCCTGAAAGGGGTGGTTGACACCGTAAGGCCCAAAAAAGAAAGCCCTGACAGACGAGTCCCTCTTGCTGGGGCATCGCCTAACAGGGCTTTCTCTTTTGTCTCAGACCCTAAAGCGTGATCCCGCTTGGCCGTTGGTTCTTTCTCAAACTGCTATTTATTGAATTATTAGATTCTTGTCCCTGTTTTGTCAAGTTGATTTAATAAAATCGCCTGCGTGTCCCCTTCCTTCGGAAAGCCCCTGTTAAATTTCCCGGAGGGAACCCCATTCGGCATGGCTGCCCCGGTTGCTTGGAATGATGCCCAATGAGGATTCAATAGTTAGAGAGTCTAGAGACGCTTTTCTGAAATTGTCTGTTTTCATTGCTCGAGCATTGGATATTGATTTACAATAAGCGTATACAAGGTTCGATTCTTCTTGACTTGAAATTGTTTTTCATGATTAGTAAAAATCATTCCTCATCTAATCTGATTTCAACTTCTAATGAAAGCCGGTCTGCCGGATCAACCGCATAAATACTGCCTCTCTGTCTCATAACAGAATGTCTCAGTCCCGTGCGTGAATGGAAGCGCATTGATCTGTTTAGACGTGAACAAACCCATCCGGGGTCGAAGACCAGGGAAGCATTAGAGACTCCTGCTGAATTGGATGAAGGGCTGTAGGAGGACGCTTCATGAAAAGAAAATTGCGAGGCATAAAGCGCGGGGACATTCAACTGGATTTCAGCCTTTATCGGGTTGACGTGCCCATCCGGGGGCTCTCCGATATGGCGCTGAGCGTGGTGGATCTCTGGCCGGAGGGGGCCCAGAAGGCCATTATGTTCGTGCACGGCTACGCCGGTTGCGCCGAGACATGGGAATACCAACTCAATTACTTTGCTCACGGTTATCGTGTCATTGTGCCGGACCTGCGTGGGCACGGTCAGAGCGATGCCCCTTTCAGCCAATATAGCATGGCGGAATTGGCTGACGATATCAACACGATCGCTGACGTACTCGACCTACCGGAGAAATTCATTTTGGTCGGCCATTCTTTCGGTGGGTCGATCTGCGTTGAATACGCCAATGCCCACCCGGAACGTTTGGAAAAACTGATTCTGATTGCGACCGGTGGCGAATACCCCCTCCCTCGTGGTGCCTCCCTGCTGTCCCGCATCCCGGCAGCCGCCTTTCGTCCTTGGTGGAAGTACCGTCCACGATGGAACGCCGAGGTACATGTCATGAAGCGTATGTTGTTAAACAACATGCGTAAGTGGCAGGGCTGGTCACTACTGAAAAATATCCGTACGCCCACGCTCATTATCACCGGCGAACGTGATCGCTATTTTCCCCGCCGCGTCTTTGAGGATGTGAGCAAGATGGTACAAGGGGCAGAGGTGATCGATGTTGGTGTGTCTAAGCACAAGGTTCAGCTTGAGCGCCACCGGGCGGTCAACCGCGCCATTGAGCGTTTCATTAGTGAGGATGTGGAGGGGCGACGTATTTCTTGGCGAGAGCAAACCGTCCAATCGAAGACGTCAGACGATCGCCCCTGGCTGAAGAGTTATGGTAAACATACGCCTCGGACCATTCCTATTCCCCGCAGACCGCTGCACAAATTCCTGGAGGCAGCGGCGGACAACGTGCCGAAGCGAACGGCCACCATATTCTACGGCACCGAGCTGACCTACCAACAACTTGAGTGGAAAGTCAACCAGTTCGCCCACGCGCTCCACGGCCTGGGCGTCCAGCCAGGAGAGCGTGTCATGGTGGTACTGCCCAACATGCCGCAGATGATTGTGGCCTACTATGCAACGCTCAAAGTCGGCGGTGTAGTCGTGCTGCCAAACCCCGATGCCGACGGCCCGGCCATCATCAGACAGATCAAAGAGACCCGTGCCAAGGTGTTGGTTACACTGAGAGAGTTTGGCGAGCTGGCGAGAAAAGTACGAGAACACGTGCCACTGACTCTCATTTTTGCTGACGTTCGTAGCGCCGTCTCGACAGGCGTATATCGACAACTCTTAAGCCGCTGGAAAGCTTCGGGGCTCGGCGATCAGGAAATCGCCGACAGGAGTTATGGTGGACATCTCATGGACCGGCTGACGATGGACACCCCCGGCACACCGCCTGACATCGAGGTAACCAGCGAGGCTCTGGCCGCTATTCTCTACACGAGCGGCACCACCGACGAACCCAAGGGCGTCTGTCTGAGGCACGCCAATTTGCTCGCCAATGCACTGCAGACTCGACACTGGATTCCCGATTTGCATTACGGCCAGGAGACCTTTCTCTCGGTCATCCCCCTGACCCACAGCTACGGAATGACTACCGCGATGAATGTTCCGATTGCTATGGGTGCGACGATCCTGCTGTTGCCTGTTTTCGAGCTAAAGCAGGCGCTTCAACACATCAAGCTATATAGACCCACTATCCTTCCCGGTGTCCCTTCGATATACATGGCCATAAATCAAGCACCCGATGTGCACGCCTACGGACTGTCATCCATCAAGGCCTGTGTCAGCGGTGCGGCCCCTCTTCCTGTAGAGGTGCAAGAGGCTTTTGAGAAACTGACGCGGGGTCGCCTTGTGGAAGGTTACGGGCTGACCGAGGCGTCGCCCGTAACGCATGTCAATCCCCTTGGAGGCGTGCGAAAGGTCGGCTCAATAGGCATTCCCATTCCTAACACTGATGCCAAGATCGTAGACCTGGTGACCAGGGAGGATCTCCCATCTGGACGAATCGGCGAACTTGCGGTCAAAGGACCTCAAGTCATGCAGGGTTACTGGAACCCGACCGACGAGAACGATGCAGAGTCGGTTATGAAGGAGGGCTGGCTCTACACCGGGGACCTGGCTGTGATGGATCGGAATGGTTTCGCCCAAATCATTGGCAGAAAGCGAGATACGATTCTGGCGGGGGATTACAGCGTGTATCCCCGCGACGTGGAAGAGGTGCTCTACGAGAACAGTAAGGTCATGGAGGTCGCCGTCGTCGGTGTTCCGGGAGGGGCGAGCGGACAGAAGGTCAAGGCATTTGTGGTGCCTCGTCCTGGAACCAGTCTTTCCAAGGAGGAATTGTTGGACCTTTGCCGAAGACGCCTTGAAGAATACGCCGTACCGTGGGACATCGAGTTCCGTGAGGAACTGCCAAAGTCATTTGTGGGTAAGGTGTTGCGGCGCATATTGGTCGAGGAATGAGAATGAGAACCGGATGCTATCAAGAAAGAGGCTTAAAATCGGCACAGTTGTATTCGCACTATTGTTTGTGGCAGTGGGAATAGTCGTATTCAGACCCAGATGGATCGTCACAACACTTGCAAAGTGGTCTCCCAACGTGGTCTATTTTGTCGAGACTGAAGAGCCCGTTGTCGCACTCACGATTGACGATGGGCCAGACGCCGCAGCGACTTCCAAAATACTGGACCTCCTTAGGCAGCATGAGGCGCACGCCACTTTCTTTCTCATTACCAATCACGTGCCTGGTAACGAAGAGATTGTCCGCCGCACGGTCAAGGAAGGGCACGAACTTGCCAACCATCTCACGACCGACAAACCAAGTATTTTGTTAAGCAGTTTCGAGTTTGAACGGCGATTGGTAGAGGCCCACAAAGTGCTCTCCCACTTCTCGGAGGTGCGCTGGTTCCGGCCTGGATCAGGATGGTACACCAAAAAAATGCTCTCGATCATCCACAAGCACGGCTACCAGTGCGCCCTTGGATCCGTCTATCCTTTCGATCCGCAGATTCCCTCCTCCTGGTTCGCAACCCAATATGTAAGCTGGAATGTCCAGTCCGGCTCGATTATCGTGCTACACGATTACGGCACGCGCGGCGAGCGCACGAGCACGGCCCTTGCCACCATTCTGCCGGAGATGAATCGCCGAGGGTTCCGCGTGGTTACATTGTCGGAGCTTGTGGAAATGCATTCCAAAGAGAAGCAAAGAGCGTAAAAGGGCGTTGTTGACCAAGTTGAAGAGAGGAATGCGTCAGATTCGTTTTTCGTCATAGATGACTAAGCGCCTGCCACTTTTTTCAGAAATAGCGTAAGGAGCACACCAGTAATACCCACTCCAGCCAGAATCACGAAAACTAGCTGGTAACTGCGGGCGATATCGAAGATATAGCCGGCCACCACCGGGCCAATGGAGCCCCCCACGGTTCCGCTGAAAACAACCATGCCAAAGAGAACACCATGGGAACCCATGCCAAACAACTCGGCCACCATGGGCGAAATTACGGTGAAAAAGCCGCCGTGGGCAAGTCCGTAGACCACGGCAAAAAGGTATAACATCCACATTTCCCCGGCCACCTGCAGCCAAAATAAACTGGCAATCAGTAGCATGAAGCACATCATCATCGATTTCTTATTGCCAATTCTGTCTATGGCGATACCGGTCGACAGCCGGCCCACCATGCTGACACCGCCAATGGTGGATAAGACACCCGCGGCTTTAATAGGTTCCATGCCAATGTCAGTGGCATGCAGTACGATGTGTACCATTATAGTCAGCAGGCAGTACACAGCCAAAAAGTTGATGATGCAAACCATCCAGAACTGCCCGCTGCGAAGTGCTTCCTGAAAAAGCAGGCCACCTTCGGACGTATCTGACCGGCTTGTGACTTGTTCCCAGTCCCCATCCGGCAACTGCCCTAGTTGACTTGGGTCGCGGCGCAACAACTGTCCGGAGCCGATAATGAACACCAGCACAATGATGCCCGTAAAAATATAGGCGTAGCGCCAGCCGCAGTTAATGATGAATATGCTGGCCAGCAGCGGCATAACCAGCTGTCCGGCACCGGTGCCCACTTTAACGAGGCCGGTCATCATGCCTCTGCGCCGGACAAACCACCTGGCGGTTGTGGTTAAGGCAATTACATCGATGGAACTCAGGCCGATACCCACCACCAAGCCGTAAAACAGGTATAGTTGCCACACTGAATGGAGTTGAGAGAGCAGGAAGTAGCCGGAACCATAAAAGAGGCCGGTAACCGCCATAATGATTCGTGGACCGAATTTATCGTTCAGATTCCCCGCCAGAATGCCCAGGAAACCCATGAGGAAAAAGGCCATAGAGGAAGCGCCGGAAATGGTGGCCCGGGACCAGCCAAATTCGACCAGCAACGGCTTGAAAAAGACACCGAAAGCGATAAAGGCCCCTATCCCAATCCCCTGAACGAGAAAGCAGGCCAGCACAATGATGTATCCGTAAAAAAACCTGGGTGTCTTCTTTTTGTTCATAGCATAACCTACGAACTGTCATGGCCTTGCCCTCTGCCGGGTTGGTTCTAGGAGGGAGGTAAATCTCATGCCGATTGTGCTGAACACGGCATAGATGGCGAAGGCCGGTTGGTAAAAGCCGGTGATGTCATGGATGTGGCCGGGATAGCCGGGTTAACAGCCATATCATTGGTGCCGCCAAACATGACAATAACGCCCATGGCGACTCCCTACTCGCTTCTTATTCCTGCGCTCACCCCTTCGAAACAGTGGAGGCGCAAAAAAACGGCCTCCAAAAGAGTGTACCAACCCTAGAATGGGAGGCTCCATGATCAAAAACTTCTGGTCACCCATCCTCATAGCTCTCTCCCAAAGGTCAAGGTTATGCTGTCAGTTATTATGAGATAGGGCTGGGTGAAATCTGTTTACAAATAGCTCTTTTTGGGAGGTGTGTCTATATTTCATGTATCTTCAAAATGATTCAGGATTTAAGAGCGCTGCCAGTATTAATAATGTGGCCACCAAGCAGGATCTCCTCTCCGGCGATCTTGATTGGCAGATTGCCGCCACGTAGCCCGACTTTCTCAGCGGGACTCCCTGGCTCTACTATCTCCACAAGAAATCCAGCCACTAGGGGCAAATTAAAGATCGCCCTAGTTACCCATTTTTTCCAGGAGTTCTTTGCTGACGCTCCTTGAAAAGAATGTTACGGATCAGAAAAGGTCAATAGTGCCGTTTTGACAGAGCCTTAGACTTTTGTTAGACATACGGTCTTTTTCTGTTTGGCCTGAACGGTGCCTAACTCTCACTCTAGCCTGCTCTTCTTCACCTCGAATCTACGAAAGAGAAATTTCTCCAGCTCGACCAGGAAAAATACTGAAGCTGAGATCATGACGACACGACCCCAGGACGCAAGAGTGATAGCCGCTGTCCCGAAAAGCTGCTGCATTGGCGAGAAGTACGTAAATAACATCTGAAATCCTATGACAAGCCCGATGGCGACAATGAAATAGCTATTGCCAAAAACGCCCTCACGCGTGAAAATGCTGTCTCGGAGATACCGGGTATTGAAGAGGTAGTAGACCTCGAACATGACCAGTGTATTTACCGCCATAGTCCTGGCCGTTTCAATGGGAGCCCCGTGGATTCTCTCGAACAGAAAAAGGCCAAAGGTACCGACTACGAGAATCATCGATACAAAAGTGATTCGCCAGATCAGAAATTTGGAAAGAATGGATTCGTTCGGGTCTCTGGGCGGACGCTTCATTACCCCCGCTTCAGGGGGTTCGAAGGCGAGTGATAGGGCCAGGGTCACGGCCGTGATCATATTGATCCAGAGGATCTGAACTGGAGTAATGGGCAACATGCGCCCGAAAACAATTGCAGCGATAATGATACCCGCTTCGCCTCCATTGGTGGGCAAAATGAACATGATGCCTTTCTTTATGTTATCATAGATTGTTCTTCCTTCTTCCACAGCATGTTCAATGGAGGCGAAGTTGTCGTCAGCGAGCACCATCTCAGCGGCCTCTTTAGCCGCCTCGGTGCCTTTGACCCCCATGGCCACACCGATATCAGCTCGCTTAAGAGCTGGGGCATCATTCACCCCGTCCCCGGTCATGGCCACCACTTCCCCATTGGCCTGAAGGGCCTGAACAAGACGTAATTTATGTTCAGGGCTGACGCGGGCAAATACATCCACATTCAGCACAGCCTCACGTAACTGCGCATCAGTCAGAGATTCCAGCGCCTGCCCTGTCAGGGCAGTGATGCCGTCGCCAATCCCCATCTCGGCACCAATGGCACGGGCAGTCAGCATATGGTCACCTGTGATCATCTTGACCCGGATGCCTGCGGACCGACACTTTCTGATAGCGCTGATGGCAGCGCCCCGAGGGGGATCGATAATCCCCAAAAGCCCGAGCAAGGTCAAACCCCCTTGCGTATCCTCAAAACGCAAATGACGATGGTCTTCATCAGTTTGTTTAAATGCCACTGCAAGCGGTCTCTGTCCCCGGCTTGCGATTTCCTGTATCCGGCGCTCCCAGT
The DNA here is from genome assembly GCA_050050615.1 of Desulfobacteraceae bacterium. Lineage (GTDB taxonomy): Bacteria > Desulfobacterota > DSM-4660 > Desulfatiglandales > HGW-15 > JASFTV01. The sequence goes on along the minus strand of JASFTV010000027.1, from coordinate 7,813 downwards.
AGGCTGTATCCAATGGATCATTATTTCCGGAATTGTATTGGTAGCTGCACATCTCCAGGAGACGTTCCGGTGCGCCCTTGAGAAAAATCTTCCCTGGTCCGTCTTGCCTATGGTGCAACGTAGCCATGAAGCGATACTCCGATTCAAAAGGGATCATGTCGGTTCGAGGCCATCTGGCCTGTTCAGCGGTGTGGTCAAGTCCAGCCTTTATCCCCAAGACAACCAATGCCCCTTCTGTAGGATCCCCATGTATCTGCCACCTCCCGTTACTCTCATAAACCGATGCATCGTTGCAGAGCATGGCTGCTCGAGCGAGCTCCATGAGTTCAGGATACTCAGCGCAAGCAACACCTTGATCGCCGATGAAGTAACAGGACAATTCCTTGCCACCGACGAAAAACGTTCCCTTAGGATCATAGCCGACACCGGTGACTTCAAATAAATCGTTGGCCGTAACAACCGCCTTCACTGTCATTTCGTTACGTGTCAGAGTTCCTGTTTTATCAGAACAGATGACAGTGACGGATCCCAGTGTTTCTACAGAGGCGAGGCGACGGACAATGGCATTGCGCCGTGCCATGCGCTGTACACCGATCGCCAGGGTGACCGTCAAGATAGCAGGCAAACCCTCAGGGATCGCTGCAACGGCCAAGCCCACTGCAGCCAGGAACATGTCCGTGATCCCATAATTTCTTATCAAGACACCAAAGGCAAATGTGATTGCCGCCAGAGCGCTGATGGCAAGGGTGAGCCGGCGACCGAACTGTGCCATCTTCAGTAGCAGTCTTGTGGTCACAGGCGGTGCAAGGGCAATCAAGGCGCTGATACGTCCAATGGCTGTGTTGTCGCCTGTGGCAACAACAATCCCGCTGCCCTGTCCATAAGTTACAAGGGTCCCTGAAAAAGCCATACAGATCCGGTCACCGATGATTGCTTTTTTCGCCACAGGCCCGACAGATTTTTCCACTGGCACGGATTCCCCAGTGAGTGAAGCTTCGTCGATGCGAAGATTTTTGACCTGAAACAACCGCAAGTCCGCAGGGACCTTGTCGCCTGATTGAACGAAGACCACGTCCCCCGGCACAAGCTCCTCAGCAGGCAGCGAAATACGTTTGCCATCACGCATAGTGGTTGCCCGTGGTGAGAGCAAATCACGAATCGCTTCAAGCGCCTTTTCAGCCTTTCCTTCTTGAATAAACCCGATGATGGCATTAATGATGACCACACCCGCAATGACCGCAGCATCCACCCAATGACCTATCAAGGCAGTTACCCATGCGGAAATAAGGAGTACATAAATAAGGACGTTTTTAAACTGGGCCAGCAGAAGCATCCAAGGGCTACGCTTTTTTGCAGGCCGCAAAAGGTTTGGCCCGTATTCAGCCAAGCGTCGTTCTGCTTCCTCCGCCGTCAGGCCCTCGGCCTGACTCGCCACCTCACCGAATACGGCATCCACTTCCATTGCATGCCAAGGTACGGACTTTGTGGTTTTAGCCTTCTCATTCATATTGTGCCCAGTAAAACATATTTGATCATATCATTGCAAAAAGAAAGTAATAATTAAAATAAAGGTGAGGATAAAGTAAAGTGAATTAAAAAAGCAATGAGTTGGATTAAAGCATTGACTCGCGAGAAAAACATTCCCCTCTCGAATTTCCCAGGCCCTGCCATATAGATGTACATTGTTTTATAACAACATGGTTGACTTTAGTCCAATCCGGCGTCTGATTCGACAGTTTTAGCTTGACCGATCTTGCTGTACATTGTAGATTTTCTCCAAAAGCTGTTGATGCTATCGATGAAGGGGAAAAAGGTCTGAAGACATGACAAATCAAGAGAAACTAGCTGGCTTGTCAATAGAGGATAAAGATCCATTAGTGCGCTTTCTTCATAAGGTGATCCGGTTTGGGGTAAAGATTCTAGCCGTGTTGATGGCGGCTGTCATATTGTGGGGAATCGGAGATGTTGTCTGGGTCTTATACCGAAGGCTGAGTCAACCACCTTTTCTGTTGCTAAAAATCAGCGATATTCTATTTACTTTTGGTGCCTTCTTAGCTGTTCTGATTGCCATTGAGATATTCCTTAACATTACCCTTTATTTGAGGGAAGACATCATCCATGTGAGGTTAGTAATTGCCACAGCCTTGATGGCTATTGCTCGAAAGGTCATTGTCTTTGATTTTAGAGAGGTGACGCCTCAATACATTTTAGCCACAGCAGCGGTGGTGTTAGCTTTGGGCATTACCTATTGGCTCGTTAGAGGCAAGGGATGATTTACGCAGAGATCTAAGAGTTCCTTCTACACAATATCCTTAGCCACGCCAAGGGCCCTCAGGCGATGATTCGGTCAATCTTTTGATTTTCAAACCAGGCCCTCGAAGTGCTATAGATGCTTTTCAATGTGTCCCTTTGAGCCGTCGATCCCAATCAGCATTCTTCACTTCTTTATTCAATTTTTGTTCATTAGCTTCTATGTTTTGATTCAGATTACCGGATCATTTTAGCATTATTTCTTATCCGTGAGCTTCCCATTTTTCCGAGATATCCAGGTTATATATAAACGAAGTGTATATCCAAGTGAGCGAAGCTGAAAGACATAGAAGTATAACTCGATTTTCCATTAAGCCTAGGGGAATAGTCCAGGGCGTGGGGTTTCGCCCTTTCATTTACAGGATGGCCCGCAAGCATGGTCTAAAAGGATGGGTATTTAACTCTTCCGGGGGAGTGGTGATAGAGGCGGAGGGTGAAGCGAAAAACATAGAAGTATTCCTGAGGGAGATTAGAGAAAGCCCTCCTCCGCTTGCCCATCTCGAGAGGATACAGGTAACAGACCACCTTCCCCTTAAGGGATACGAAGATTTTGAGATCAAGGAAAGCTCTAGAGAAGAGGGGCAGTTTGTCCCTGTCTCCCCCGATGTGGGGGTTTGTGAAGATTGCCTCCGGGAACTACTCGATCCTGATGACAGGAGGTACTGTTACCCTTTTATCAATTGTACGAATTGTGGACCGCGTTTCACCATTGTCCATGATGTCCCTTATGACCGGAAAAACACCACCATGGCTCCTTTTACCATGTGCCCCACCTGTCTGAAGGAATATCAGGATCCCGCAGACAGGCGTTTTCACGCGCAACCCAATTGTTGCCCACAGTGCGGTCCAAGACTGATCCTGATGCGCGATCATCAGGAGATAGGTGGGGTTAATCCGATCAGTGAAACCATAAGATTATTAAAGGAGGGTTCTATCATAGCCATTAAGGGCTTGGGAGGCTTCCATCTGGCGTGTGATGCAGAAAACAGCGAGACCGTAGAAAAACTGAGGGAGAGGAAGCTCAGGACATCCAAACCTTTTGCCATCATGTCATACGATCTTGAGATCGTGAGAAGTTATTGCTACGTGAGCCCTGATGAGGCAAGGATTTTGACCAATCCCAGAAGGCCGATTCTGCTCCTTTTGAGAAAACCTGATTCGACCATCTCTCCCGTGGTTGCTCCCCACAACCGGTATCTGGGCGTGATGCTTCCTTATACACCCCTTCATTATCTTCTGCTCAGAGATTCCTTTTTGGCCCTGGTGATGACCAGTGGCAACTCGAGCGAAGAGCCTATTATCATAGATAACCGGGAGGCGTTGTACAGGCTTAAAGGACTGGCCGATTTTTTGTTGACGCACGACCGGGGTGTTCACCTTCGGTGTGACGATTCCGTGGCGTGGGTGGAAGAAGGGAAGGAAAGACTGGTCAGGAGATCTCGAGGTTTTGCCCCCCATCCCCTTTATCTTCCTATTTCTTCCCCTGGAATATTGGCTTGTGGAGCGGACCTTAAGAATGCATTTTGTTTGTCCAAGGGCAATTTCTACTTCATTTCCCAGCACATTGGAGATCTAGATAATCTGGATGCCTATCAATTCCTTAAGGATACCATCAACCACTACCAAAGATTCTTCCGAATAGATCCTCAACTGGTCGTCCATGACCTGCATCCCGACTATCTTTCTACCAGATATGCCCAAGGCCTGACCCATAAGAAATTGTCAACCGTCCAACATCACCACGCCCATATTGCAAGCTGCATGGCGGAAAATGGACTGGATGAGAAAGTGATTGGAGTTGCTTTTGATGGAACGGGATTGGGTGCTGACGGCAGAGTTTGGGGGGGTGAATTCTTGGTAGCCGATTATTCGGGGTTTGAAAGATGTGCCCACCTCAGATACACGCCTATGCCTGGTGGCGATGCCGCAGTCAGGTATCCCTATCGCATGGCCTTGAGTTTTCTTTACTGCCTATTGGGAGAAGATGTTCTTCGTCTGGATTTGGATTTTTACTCGCGGCGGGACAGACGAGAGGTGAGGACCATAATAGAGCAGATACGAGGGAAGTTCAACGCTCCCCTGACCTCCAGTTGCGGTAGGCTTTTCGATGCCATTTCAGCGTTAACAGGGGTGAGGGATTCCATCACCTATGAGGGTCAAGCGGCCATTGAACTGGAAATGATAGCTAGTGCAGAGACTGAAGATTGCTATGAATGGCGTCTCTTTACGGAAAACGATCCCCTGCAAGTGGATACCTGGGAGATCCTAAGGCAAGTCCTTGATGATTTAAGAAAGGGAATACCAAGCTCCGCTATATCTTCTAAGTTTCATCAGACGGTGGCTAATTTTAGCTTGGATATCTGTGAGAGGATAAGGGAGAAAAAAGGGTTGACCAAGGTGGTGTTAAGCGGGGGAGTATATCAGAACAGATTGTTGCTGAGAAAGACTCTGAAGAATTTGAGAGAAAATCAATTTGAACCCTTCTATCATCAGGAAGTTCCCACCAACGATGGTGGGATTTCATTAGGTCAAGCAGTGATTGCAGCAAGGAGTTTCCAAGATGTGTGTGGCTATTCCGGTGAAGGTACTTGAAATCAAAGGCACGAAAGGGGTGATAGAATTCGGGGGCCTAAATAAGGAGGTTGAACTTTACCTCACCCCGGAAGTCCGGGTAGGTGAATACATCCTTCTGCATGCCGGTTTTGCCATTCAGAGAATTGATGAGGGGGAGGCCAAGGAGACCCTGAAATTGTTGGAGGAAATCATTGAAATATCTGGATGAGTTCAGAGATAGCAGACTCGCTGAGGCCTTGATAAGTAGGATCCAGGGTTCAAACGCAAGGAAGCTCAATTTCATGGAGGTCTGCGGAACCCATACTGTCGCTATACTGAGAAGTGGTATCAAAGAGCGCCTGAGAGGGAAGATAAATCTGATATCGGGTCCTGGATGTCCTGTTTGTGTGAGCTCAAACGAAGATGTGGATAAGGCCATTCTTATTGGTCATATGGACGGAGTTATCCTGGTTACTTTTGGCGACTTGCTCAAGGTCCCCGGCAGCTTTTCAAGCTTAGAGAAGGAGAAGGCAGATGGAAGTGACATAAGGGTTGTATACTCTTCATTAGATGCCTTAGAGATAGCGAGGAAGAATCCTCACAGGAGGGTTGTGCTTGTAGCCATTGGCTTTGAGACCACCGCCCCCACCGTCGCCTTTGCTGTATCCTCAGCCCAGAAGCTGAGACTTTCAAACTTTTTCATTTTGAGCTTCCACAAACTCATCCCTCCTGTTATGAAAACCTTGTTGGACATGGGAGAAGTAAACCTCCACGGATTTATTTGTCCCGGCCACGTAAGTGCTATTATCGGGTCTCGTCCCTACCAATTCATAGGTCGAGATTACAGAATACCTTGTGTCATCGCTGGCTTTGAGCCCACGGATATTCTGCAGGCTATATTCATGTTGCTTTGCCAGCAAAGAGAATACGATGGGCAGGTTATGATTCAATACAAAAGAGGAGTTTTTGAAAAGGGGAATCCTGTAGCCCTTGATCTAATCCATAAGGTATTTGAAGTATGCGAGACTCATTGGAGAGGCATAGGTACTATTCCTAGGAGCGGTTTGAGATTAAGGGATGAGTATAGAGAATTCGATGCAGAATATTTCTTCGATATCCCACAAGGAGAAGATCATGAACATCCTGGTTGTATTTGTGGTCAGATCTTAAGAGGCATAAAGGAACCGATTGACTGTGAGTTATTTGACAAAGTTTGTCACCCGCACCATCCCATAGGGCCCTGTATGGTATCAATGGAGGGAAGTTGTGCTGCCTATTACTATTATGGAGGGAGAGAGAATAGATGAAAGATATTGACAAGATTTTGCTTGCCCATGGAAGCGGCGGTGGCCTCTCCTACCAGTTGATAAAGGATTTAATACTTCCTGCCTTTGACAATCCCATACTAAACCAATTAGATGATGCGGCCCGCCTTAATTTGAAAAGCAAGAGGCTTGCCTTCTCCACCGACTCTTACGTGGTGAAACCCCTATTTTTTCCAGGAGGTGATATCGGAAAATTGGCCGTGTGTGGGACCATAAATGACCTGGCTATGCTGGGGGCTGAGCCGTTATACATGAGTGCTTCCTTAATCATTGAGGAGGGGCTTCCTTTAAGGACTCTGAAGAAGGTAATCGATTCTATGGAGAGGGTGGCCAAGCAAACAGGCATTCGGATGGTTACTGGAGATACCAAAGTAGTGGAAAAAGGTTCACTGGAACAGCTTTTCATCAATACGGCGGGAATTGGAATTGTTGCTGATGACCTAGATATTGGAGGGAGCAATGCAAGAGTGGGGGATGCGGTTATTGTCAGCGGAACGATTGGTGATCATGGGATCGCTGTGCTTTCGCAAAGGGAAGGTTTTCAGTTCCAGGGAGAACTTGTTAGTGACTGTGCTTCATTGAATCACCTGGTTTCCAAGATAGTGAAAAAGAGCAAGCATATCCACGTCCTGAGAGACCCTACGAGAGGGGGTATCGTTACCACACTTAATGAGATCGCCTTACAGTCCAAGGTCGAGGTATTGATCCATGAGAAAACTATTCCGATCAAAGAGGAAGTGCGGGCCGTCTGTGAAATGCTGGGTTTGGACCCTTTGCACGTCCCCAGTGAGGGAAGATTACTAGCCTTTGTGGCCAGAGAGGACGCTCATGCGGTGTTACAGGTGATGAAAGAGGATCTTTTGGGCAAGGACGCAGCTATCGTTGGAGAGGTTCTTGGTAAGAATAACGGGCGCGTTCTAATGGAGACCTTCATCGGGGCCAGGAGAATACTTTCGATGCCGATGGGGGACCTTCTGCCTCGCATATGCTAAGGAAGTGTTGGCGGTCCCTTGCGAAGCTTGATCTTCAGGAATGTTTTTTGCCTACAACGGGCCTGATGACCTGATTTAACGCCTCGTAGACGTCCTGGATCACCCTTTTCATGACGTCTTCGGCGGCTTTCTTCACCTCCGGAGAGATCCCTGTCCCTTCCCCAAAGCTTTTTCCCTCGATTCCATAAATGATGAGGCATGGAGGAAGTTGCTTCAATGTCCTTGCGAGCTCTACAGCCTCAACGACACTGAAGTTGTGAGTAGAATAGTTAAACATTCCACTGGGAATGGGTTCTGTATGCGCACTTAAACGGTAAGTCTTGCCTGGCGTTGCACCTGAATTTACGGCATCTAATAAAATGACCATGTCAGCACCCTTCCACGATTCCATCAACGACGTGCCTTCACCGTTTTGAACTTTAACGTGTGTCCTTGGCAAGTTCATGGTTTGCAGTTTGCGAGCAATGAAAGGGCCTATATCATCGTCCCCCCTGTACTCATTCCCAATTCCAACAATGATGATTTGTGTCCCGGACTTGGGCCAATTGACTCCCCATTTAATTCTTTCCTGAGGCATAAAAGCCCTTCCTGTCCCTACTCCCTCTCGATTTTCAATCTGATAAAATGGCATGA
>JASFTV010000026.1:0-18540 GCA_050050615.1 Desulfobacteraceae bacterium | reverse complement strand
GTTTCAACGGCCTTGACCAACGGCGCTTCGTCCAGGTCCTTGAAGCCAAGCGCTTCGAGATGGGGTTTCACAGCCCGGGTGAGAAAGGGCGTGTCACATTCCCGAATGTACTGGGCGTTGAGGTCGAGCAGCTTTTCCGCATTAAAGATCCCGGCGGATTTGCCCACATGCTCCAGCGAAAACTTCTTGATAAGTTCATCACGCGTAAATTTTTCCTGATCTCCGTAAGACCAACCGATTCTTGCAAGAGCATTCATAAGGGCATGGGGCAAGTAGCCCATATCCCGGTAGGCCAGAACCGACGTGGCCCCGTGGCGTTTGCTGAGCCTTGTCCTGTCCGGCCCGAGGATCATGGGAACATGTGCGTAGTAAGGCAAAGGCTCACCAAGCGCCTGATAGATGAGCATTTGACGCGGCGTGTTGTTGACGTGGTCATCGCCACGGATGATGTGAGTGAGGCCCATGGTGATGTCGTCGATGACGACGGCTAGGTGGTAGGTAGGATTGCCGTCGGAGCGCCAAAGGATGAGGTCGTCGAGTTCTTCATTGTCGAAAGAGATGGGGCCCTTGACCAGATCACGGAAAACGATGTTTCCCGTCAGAGGCGCCTTGAGTCTCACCACAGCATTGGGGCCAGGGCCAAGGCCCAGATTACGGCACGTGCCGTCATATTTAGGCTTGAGCCCTTTTGCCATGGCCTGCTCGCGCCTTCCTTCCAGTTCCTCGGGCGTGCAGTGGCAGTAATAGGCCTTTCCGGAAGAGAGGAGTCTTTGCACGAAATCCCAATAGACTCCGTAACGCTGAGACTGGAAGTAGGGCCCTTCGTCCCAGTCGAGGCCAAGCCACGCCAGGGACTCCAGGATGGCGTTTGTCGCCTCTTCCGTGGACCGATCCTTGTCCGTGTCCTCTATTCTGAGAATAAACTTTCCCTTCTTTTGCCTAGCAAATAGCCAGTTGAACAAAGCGGTTCTTGCTCCCCCGATGTGGAGATAGCCTGTTGGGCTGGGCGGAAAGCGAGTGACAACTTTATCATTGCCCATGGATGGTGTTTACCTCCAGAGCTTCAGCCCGGATCATTCATGAGATCAGATGAGTGCGCGAGCAAGAAAGCGAAGGCGACGCTGTATGAATAATTCGGGCTAACTTTAGTGAGCAGTGAGGGAGTCTAGCACAGCGGAGAACGGGAAACAAGGTCGAAATCTTGGCGGAAGAGTGGGCGATAACGCCGCCCTGAGATCGATGAGTAAAGTCAGCTGGGCGAATCCGGTGGAGAGAGGAGAGAGGTAGCGCGGGCTTGCCCGTTCTTCCCAGTTGCGAAAAAAGGCGGAGCCTTTTCTGACTCCGCCTCGAATGGAGGGTTAGGTTGAGTGTTCGTCTTACAGATACACTAGGTTAAGCTTTTCGTTACCAATCCAACAAGCCCATCCCTCAAAAAATCCTTCCCGAGATGCCGTTTTTTTTCGCTGGCGCGATCCCTTCTCTATTTAGGTAGACCCCCAGCCGAAAAGATGCACGTACACCCGAGAAGTTTTACCCTATGGGACCTTGCCCTTATTTTACTTTTTTGTTTCTAACCGAATTGAAGGACTTCCCTTATCCGTAAGGGGTTCGATCCGATCGATTTAGCATGTCTTATATATATTGATCTATTCTGATCAAATTATGCACTATGATACCTATATTTTCATATTTGTCAAGCATTTTTATCTATATTAGATATAATTTATATAATTTATGTATATATGGTGTATTAAAATCAGTGCATGCACAATATAATGTATCCCTCTTTTCTCTGTGGCCCTTGTATTTGGGGCCTTTCCTAGAAAGCTTCAGCGATTTATGCAAAAAAAGCAGGGCCCTTTAGGGCCCTGCTTATGCAGAGACGTTCTTTGACCACCATGGATACCACAACGCATGCGCGCAAGGCTGGGGAACCCCTAGCCTTCGGCCGCCTTCATCCCAGCTTCGATACCCTTGCTGAAGTCAGTCAAGACGGTGGTCACCCGGGCGCCGAGTTCCTTGTCAATCATGAAGAGTCCGTTTTTTGCTTGAGCGCCCGTGCCCACAAGCTTGAGCTTAGCGATGATGTCGTTGTCGTTTTCTTCCTCCTCGATCTGCTCTGTCACATACCACTGGAGGAAGATCTGTGTTGCATGGTCTTTCTCAGCGATGGCCAGATTGACAAGGTCATTGATGGATTTGGTGATAAATTTTTCATGGGCCAGCGTTTTTTTGAACATGTCGAGAGTTGAACCGAAATCCGAAGGCGGTTCTTCTATGCTCATCAACTTGACCGTACCACCCTGCCTGGTGATGTATTCATAGATCTTCATGGCGTGCAGCATCTCTTCATGGTACTGGACCATAAACCAGTTGGCAAAGCCTTTCAATCCCATGGAGTCGCTGTAAGCCGACATGGCCATGTAAAGATAAGCGGAATACATCTCCTTGTTCAGCTGTTCATTAAGTGCCTTTTCTATCTTCTTGCTGATCATGATTCAACCTCCTCTACTATAAATGACTCCCTCACCAGAGCCCTTTCTGCTGTCATCCGGGAAAAGGCTGAAGACGCGAGAATACCTCTGATAACCCTTTCCAGATTGTGTCCCAAACTGGGTCACCCCTAAATTAAGTAGCCTGTCCCGAGTTGTCAAACAGAGAGATTCAGCGAAGAAGCGAAAGGACCGCGTGTGAGGAAAGTCAATGGTGATGGGTAAACTTTTGCATCTCCTTTTCGAGAACGGGAAGGCTGGATTCAGATTGAACAAAGAATGTGGGGCGCAAATCAACGAGCAGGAAATATAACCATCCCGTGATGATCACCGCAAAGGACTTCTCGAATAGCTTCATGGAAAATTGATCTTCCCTTGGATTGGCGACCCATTTATTCGTGAAAGGCCGCAGATCCGTCATTTCGGAGGCCACAAAGTCGTTTTCCTGGAAGAAGGCAACCGGCCTAAGTCCTTGCAATGGGAAACGAATGTCTGGTTTGAGACCCCTCAAGACAAAAAATTTCTTGACATAGTATGGTATTGCATAGTTATTATTACGAATGTCATTCACCCACCTCAATTCGTTGAGATAAGATCTTCAAACCTAGAGGTTTTCCAACACTTCTGATATGTTCACTGGCTGGACCTTTTCGCTATGAGCGCTTAAGGGGTTGATCTCGTTTACAGAAACAATGTTGAAGCTCTGGTCTCGACTGAAGGATTACGGCAGGGTGCTTTAAGTGCGTTTTTTGAGAACTTGGTTAGCAAGAAAGGGAGGCGAACATGGCCGTCATTACCATCTCACGGCAATTTGGTGCGGGGGGTACGACGCTCGGCGGTAGGCTGGCGAAAAGGCTTGGATATGGCTATGTGGATGACCAACTGGTCAAGGAAGTGGCACAGAAAGCGGGAGTTTCCTTGGATCAGGTCAAGACATTCGAAAAAAGAGGAACCTCCAAGCTCATGAAACTTCTTGACTGGGTTGTGAGCCCGGATTTTATCGAGCGACATACCTCAAACCGTGGACACCTGGCCGAGAATCGCTATGTTGACGAGGTCAAGAACATTATCCTGAAGCTCTATGAGAAGGGGAATGTCGTGATCATAGGCCGAGGCGGCAATTATACGCTGAGGAGCTATCCGAACACCATCCATGTTCTGCTCGTGGCGGACATGAAACATCGCATCGAGTTTCTTTCCAAGAATTATGAAATGAGAAGGAGTCAGGCTGAAAAAGCGATAAGGCGGGCGGACATGATCAGAAATCGCTTCTTGAATTGCTTTTCAGAACAAGCGTTTCACGATGACCCGATGTTGTACACGATCACCCTTAATATGAACTACATCAGTATGGAGAAAGCTGAAGATTTGATCGTCAGCCTGATTCCTGAAGTGAACAAATAAAGCCGAATTGAAATCCCGAGAATCCCAAACCTCCGCCAGCCAACGCTATGAGCTCTTCGATAGCACATACAAACCTGTTGGTTTCAGCCCCGACACGCCCTTTTTGAGGACCGGCCCTTCAGGCAAACCAACGGTCATATCTGCGAGAGAGGCCAACCTTGGAAATCCAAGACGAAAGAAGGGCCCGCCAGGAAACTCCTGAAACCTCAGTTTCCAATGTAGTGACGGCTGTTCTGGCCGACTATTTTCCCTGATAAAGATTGTATGCCAATCTGGTCGTAAAGGAGATACAAGAACTAACGTTAAGAATCATGCTCTTCAGTGTCCCTTGAAGTTGATCGTACTCCATTCGGAGGCTTTCCGTATCCAGCTTGCTGACCTTTAGCTCCTTAGATGCCATAACAGCAGCATACTGAGGTTCTTGGCCAGAATCCAGGAACGGTATATTGCCGAAGAAATCTTCTTCTGCCAGCGTCAACAGGTGCAACGGGCCCTTTTCGGTTTGCCCCACGATGCAGGCCTCTCCCTCAGAAATGATGTAAACCCCTTCTTTGGTAGAACCCTTTTTTAGGATAACCTCCTTGCCCTTAGCCAATCCGGTCATCGCCTCTTTTTTCACCGCCAGTTCAGCGACTCTGTCGGTGATCCTCCTCAACCTGGCATCCATGCTCATGAGGATACTTCTGAATTCGCGCGATAGAGATCTAAATTCGACAGAAAGCTGTTGAGTGTCCAACAGGCCCAGCCGGACGTCACCTACGGCAATCACGCTGGCGCTCCGAGCATATTCTTGAAACATAAAGGATGCGAAAGTCCCTATGTAGCACCCTTCACCAATCTGGGCGACGGTCAAAGGGCCCTTAGCGGTCTCTTTGATTATCTTTACCGAGCCGTCCAATATGACCCAAATCCATTTGCCATGACTGCCCTCTGTGACAATCCTCCGGCTGTCAGAGAAGTCCTCTTCCTCAATCACATAGAGGAAATCAATCTGGGGGCCCTTCAGGATCGGTAAAGCACCCTTTCCCTCAGATTCGAATACATCCTGTTCAGCCAGGGAGACCTCATCAAAACTGGCCGGCCCGACCTTCTCGATCACGCCGTCATCGAGCATTCTCATGGCATCGAGTACCACTTCCATCCTGTTCTTTTTGATAGCGCGTTCTACCGGCACTTTTTCTTCCACGAACTCGAATGTCCCTTGAGTCCACCCGAAAAGGGCGTAGACGGCATCTAGCCCGCGCAAGGAACCGTCCGTAGCATTGATCGGGTCTCCCTTCACGAAATAAACGACGCCCGGATTCGGCGCATACTGGCTGGTGATGCGTAAGACCCCGGTACTTTTGTTTCCACCAAGGATCTGGAATACCTCCGCCAGGTTATTGAAACTCAAATCTCCTGAAAGTACCACTTTACCGCTCATGGTAAACCCTTATTCGGTCCAATGTAATTCGCGCTGGAGATGACGCAGCGTCAGAAGCAGGGCCTCCTTTAAGGTTGATCCCACGCCGTTTCCCTTTAAGGCGCTGGCCAAATGAGAGGGAACTTTGAGCTTGCTGTTCAACTCGCGGTCCATGAGCTCTGGACTCATAAGAGGGATCCCCTTTTCGGCAAGATCTCGCTTGTTGTACTGCAGAATCAGCGGAATCTTGAATATGTTCTTGTGCTCTTCTGCAAGGTTTTCCGCCAGGTCTTTCAAAGATTCAACATTCGGTTTTCTTTGAATCTCAAGGGAATCGGCCACAAAGACCACGCCGTCCACCCCCTTGAGAACCATCTTCCTGGTCGACCGATATTTTGGCTGTCCAGGTACGGTGTAAAGCTGAATCTTGACGTCGCAACCTCTGATCTTTCCCAACCCAATAGGCAGAAAATCAAAGAAGAGAGTCCGGTCTCCTTGGGTGTTAATGGAAACCATCTCTGCCGCTGCGTGTTTGTTGAATGCCTTGAAAATGTACTCCAGATTGGTGGTCTTTCCGCCTCGCCCCGGACCATAATAAACAAGTTTGCACTCAATAATCCTATCTTTTGCATTGAAGATTGCCATAGAGCCTAATGAATACCCTCCACAAAAACAGGGGGATTGCCTTTATCCGCCCACGTCGTTATTCAACCCATAATCGCTGTAGGATGCCCCTTTTTTCTTTTCGCTAATCCCCTTCAATAGTGATATCCACCATATAATCCCCTTTTCTTGGCCCCTGCTTTATAGCCGCCTTGCCAGAGACGACACCGTTGCTTCTGAATACGGTTATCGGTGAATAGCACTGCATCTCCGACAGGCGGGTTCCGGGCATAAGGCTCTGTGCCAATTCCTTCTGGTTCACCGAAATGACGATACTGATGGTGTTGGACGATTGGAAGTCGACGTCGAAGTCCATGGTCTGACCCTGCAAGGGGCCCACGTCAAATCGGATAGAAATTCCGGATATGTCTAGAAGAACTTCTTGCTCTTTCTTTTTCTTGGTCTTGGGCCTGACCGCCACTTGGGCCGTTTCAGCAACCGCCGGTATTTCGGCCTCGATACCCTGCTTTTCCAGGGCGCCCTTGAGAAAGGCTCGCACGTAATTCAGTTCCTCGTTAGAGAGCAGGTCTAGCGACAGCCATTTTTTGAACTGGGTGAGCGCGGCATCCGGGGTATTCAGGGAAAAATAACATCTGATGATGTTCTTGGCCGTGACAACGGGCATAATCCTCTCATCCAGGAGTTTGTGAAACTCTGTCAAGGCCCGCTCATACTGACCAAACTTGGCCAGAGCCACAGCCCCCTCCATGGCGGCGGCCTCTTTGGTTTCGGAAAAGGTGAACAAGTTCTTAATCAGCTCTTGAATGTTGTGAGAGAGCTCAAGTGTTTTTGGTCCTTCCTCGACCTCTGAAAGAGATTTCTCCACAACCTCGACCTTGCCCTTGATCGCATCGATGAGCTTTTGGTGGTTTGAGAAGCGTTGGCTCTCTCCTATGAATTTGAGAAGATCCAGGTATTTTTCTCTGGATTCTTGCAAGAGGCCCTGGCTTTGATAGAGTTCCGCCTCTTTCAATGAACGTCTTATGTGCTCTTTTTCGGTCACGTGATCCCCCAATCAAAGTCTCCCTATGGCCAATACGATCACCGCGCTGTTTCATAAGGCTAAAATGCTACAAACCCCCAAATCTTAAAATTTACCATATCTTGTTGGTTTAATAAACGATTTTCTCTTATCTCAGAAACCCTGACACCTGAAATCCTCCCGCCAATTCCTCCGTAGATCGGTCAAGCCTGAAGGATCCATAGCCCAAGGGCGTGAATTCTTTTCTGTGTCAGGGTTCATTCACTTTCCGGACCTTGAGTCTCTGTCCGGGATGAATGACCGTTTTTGAATCGAGATTGTTAAGTCTCAGCAGCTCCTCCACGGGCAGGCCATAACGCCGGCTGATATAGTAGAGCGTCTCTCCAGGACAGACCTTGTGGAAAATGGGCTCGGCCTCAGCTGGCTTTGTTTCGGAGATGCCCCGGCCTTCGGGCATCGCTGCTGTTATCGAACAGATCGATTCTTCGAGTTGGTTCACCCTTTGCATCAAGGTGCTGGCGTGTTTGTCACCTTTTTTCTCTATTTCTGTGAGCTTTGCCTCTATCATTTCGAGCTTGGCGAGTTTCGTTTCCAGTTGTCTGATTCTCGCCTCCAGGGATCTAATCTCGGATTCGTCTACAGCATTCTGGGATGTGAGGATAAACTTAAAAAAAAGAGAAACTAGAAGCAACAACCCGATCCCTATCAGAACAACAGACACCCTATCTTTTCTGTGAGGCAGTACAATCTCCTCAGTGTCCATATTTTTGTCTATGTCTGAATCCTTCAAAACCATCATCTAAACCACTCGGGAAGCTTGGTTTTCCTAATCCCCTTCAACCCCTCTGACATGTATTGTTATTGAAGTCCCCACCCTTCAGCAATCATAGGTTTTTCGAGAACGGTGGTCTTTCCCGGTCAAAGGTGAAGGGATACCGCTGTGACTGTTGCAGCTTTTCCTCATAGACCGAAACAAGGAAAACCGTGGCCAGTGGCTGTGTAAACAGCCATCCGATAAAAACAGAGCTCCCGATGGCTGAGATACCCCAAAATATGATGACCACCACCAACTGATCTACGAGGTTTCCCCGTGCGGCCAAGGAATAGCTCTCTCTGACGGATTCGATCAGCCCCAGCCCCTTGTCTGTCATGAGGGGCAGGATGTAAAGGCAAGTGAAAGATACCACGAAGATAACGGCGATACCGGGCAAATAAAAGAGCAAGAATCCGATCAAGCTTAAGAGAAAAACGAGGATTCCGAAACCGAGCAAAGGGAAAAACAACCTCATCTGGGAAAATAGATCTTGGACTCTTGGCTCTCGTCCGTCTCTGAGCATCAAGATGATGGAATGGATGTAGCCCGCCAGAGTAACCAGTCCGAGAATGCCAAGAGTAACCGCGCTGACCACCGTCATCACAAGCGTCATCAGGATAAGAGGTGCAATGAACTTGAGCGTCGAATGCCAGGCTTTTTCGAGGTGCTTTTTGAAATCCATGTTAACGTTATGCGATCCGACCTTATAGGTGCTTGAAATTATTACTGATGGACAGATAAAATCTATGGTACAGGAAAAAGTGCCGAAAATCAAATTCCTTGAATTATTTCCAGGAATCGAAGATGATTAGAGGTAAAAGATCCTGACAGCCGATTGTTCGCTCGTGTGTTGGGAATAAAGACAAACGATTACGGTGGGGTAGGGAAATGAAGATCAAGGTGGAAAGCGAAAAGATCATGAAAGCGGTGAAAAAACTGGATGGGATTGAAATGGTGCTGGAGAATGCGGATGATGCGAAGGAGGCACTGAATCTCATATTGAGAAGGTCAGAGCTATTTAAGAAGGACGATTCGGGGAAGCTGAAAGATGTTGCCGTTTCCTCCTTTCAAGAATATAAGACCTCCGCTGTGGATTATAGGATGATATTTCTTCTGGAATTCATGTTTGAGGAGGATACGGCCCCGGATACGAGGGTGGCCATCATAAAGGAGCTCCAGGACTTCTTTAATAAAGTTTAATTGACGGCCCTTCCCTCCATGCCTGTTTGGGGTCAGCAGTGGTCCTCAAAAGCCCTACTTTGCGTCAGACAAGCAACCTTTTCTCAAGCCACCTTTTCTTCCATTCTCAAGCCGATTCTCTAACCTGGCTAAAAGAAGCAATACAAGAGCCGTGACTCGTAGCGGTTCAGGCATCTCATCGGTGTAAGGAGACCTTTGAAAAACGGGCGAAGGTCATTGCGAACCCTTCGATACACTCAGAGCCTGCCCCGAGTCTGTCGAGGGGATAAACTCCGTGAAGCAATCTCATAATAGCGTGCACGGTCAAGGAGATTGCCACGTCGCTTCGCTCCTCGCAATGACGTGGAGAGAAGTTTTTCAAAGGTCTCGTAAGGTGATCGTCGTGAGAAGGTTACGGTGTTGAGGGGTCTACGTGGATGATCACCTGGGTGAGTTCATCGAACTCTTCGCGAAGGCAGGCTTCCACCTCCTTTGCGATGCGGTGGCCCTCCTTCACGGTCAGGTTCGCGTCCACGACCACGTGAACCTCCATTTGATAGAGGCCTCCGGACATCCGAACCCTGACATCGTGGGTTCCGATGACACCAGGGACGGTATCGGCACATGACCTGACCCTGTGAGGGACTTCGAACCCTGGGGCCGCGTCCGTGAACTCGCGGGCAGACGTCCTGATGACATCCAAACCCACCTTGAGAATGAAAAAGGAGACCACAAGGGCGGCATAGGCATCCAGAATGTGCCAGTCCGGGTTGATTTGGGCTCCTCCCACGCCCAGGAGCACCGCCACGGATGAAAGGGCGTCGGAGCGGTGATGCCAGGCATTGGCTTGAAGGGCGGCACTTTTGATGCGACGTCCCACCTGGACCGTGTAACGATAGAGAACCTCTTTAAGAGCGATGGCGAGGGCGGCCGCTCCAACAGCGAGCAGGGTGGGGTGCTTTTCGGTATGGTGGTAGATGTTAAAGACAGCCTGCAAGCCCAGATAAATGGCAACCCCCCCCAGAGCGGAGCCGACAAACGCAGATGCCAGGGTTTCATACCGGGCGTGGCCGAAGTGGTGGTCTTCGTCAGGCTCCTTTCGGCTGATTCTCAAGCCAACCAGCACCACGGCGTCGGTAAAGAGATCAGAGATGGAGTGAACCGCATCAGCAATAAGTGCCTGACTATGCCCGAGTATGCCGGCGAGGAACTTGAACACAATCAGGAAGAGATTGACCAAAGCTCCGATCAGGGTAATCTTAGGGCCCTGGCGGCTGCGATCCTCAGCAGTATTTGTCGAGTTTTTCATCTCAGCTCTAGGCTTTGCTCTACAAAAACCGCGGCAGAGAGCCCCGTCCGGAAGGGCGGGGGTGAATGGCGCGTTGTTTTTGTGGGGGTGGAGGGGGGTTGCTCTCGCGGTTTTTAAACATTTAGAATAAAGGCGAAACACTTTCATGTCAAGCGCTCCCCGATGATCAAGGCGGTTCATCTGGACTCGGATTTTCTGTCGAGCTTGAAAGAACGCCGACACGGAGAGGACGGACTGAAGTCGTCTGTTGTCAATGCTGGGACACCCATCGTATAATGGCAGGGTCAAAGGGTGGCGAAATAGGCACGCGTAAAGCGCCATGATTGTTCTCATAGAGCCGTTTAAGGAACGTGTCCATGTCGGAACAGAAGCTCGCAAAAAAGATTGAAGTGGTTGCGTATTCGGGTTACAAGGCGAACGAGAGGCCGCTCTATTTTGTCCTGGATAACAAAAAACGGGAGGTAGCAGAGATCATAGACAGGTGGTATGGCGTCGAGCATGACTATTTCAAAATTCTTGCTGACGACGGCAGGGTGTACTTATTGAAATGGCACAGGCTCCTTGACCTGTGGTTTCTCGTAAAGATCTTTGAAAGGGTAGGCAGACACTGACCCTACTCGGTGGTATACACCCAGTTGTAATTGATCGGTCTCAAGTGGCGGGACGTATCTTTCGGGTGAAGGAATTCATCCCTAAGCTTGAGCCAGTTATAGGCGGGTCTGAATCTTCTGAACCGCCCATCTTCAGGGGGTTTGGCAAAAAGGGGGTGGCCGTAGACGGCTTCGGAAATACCGACATGATAACCCTCGGCCGGGTAAAGATATGCGGACTTGAAGAATTCTGTATCCATCGACTCTCTTCGGGCGAGGGCGGCGATTTGTCGCTCCGTCAGTTGAATGAGGAAGAATTTTGAGACACCCCGTTCAGAGTACTTAACCATGGTGCGGGATTCTGAGCTGGAGACAAACACAGTGGATATAAAATTCTGCTTCCTCAATAGTTGTGCCGCAATGAGACCGGCTGTCCGCCTTCCTCCAACGCTGTGGTGGCATCCATAATATTCAAAAAGCTTGTTCTGCAGAATACGAGCCTCTTTGTCACCCTTTTCATAAAGGTTGTTTTGGATGTATCTCAGCCCCTTGGCCAGATCTTCGGCCGCATCCGCGATGGGCCAATCGATTTTCACGTGCATGTGCGTTAACGCATACCGATTCTTCTTTTTTACGGTGGGGTCTTGCTGGATCAGAAGCGCATAATCGATGTTTAGGAGGCTTTCGAGGAAATCAAAAAAATGGGGCTTATCAAAGTATCGAAGGTTGTGATTAAAGTTTTTCCGTAAAGGGAGTTCGGCCAAGTATTCCAAGTTTTTCTTGATCACCTTGTTTTCAGGAAAAAAGCGAATATAGTTTTTCAGCTCTGGGCTGATTGTGCCTTCACAGAACATGACAATGAAAGTATTATAAAATTCCGATTCTTTCTCCATTTTTTTGGATTTGGGCTTGAGTTCGCTTTTTTCTGGAAAACTGTATTCCACATCGTGTTTGAGATACTTGTAAAAGGAATCAATGAGTGATATTTTCATCAACTTAGGTTCCAGGGCATCTCTCAAAAGCTCATAGAGTGAGCGCCGGATTTTTTCATAGTAACTGAGTCTTTCCCTGTATATCCACATAGGTCAATCTCTCAAACGTATCGGTTATAGATTGTCCCGGAGATGTATCAGAACCGCTTTGGGCGTGATGTCCTTCGGAAGCATACAGAGGCTAGGACGTTAATATTGGAAATATATCAGTAAATTCGGCTAAGTGTCAATAAAAAAAGAGAAAATCAGAAACATGGGCCCTTGAAAGGGCCCTTGTTGAAGGGATTATACTGGCCCCCTTCCACCAATTTTCTTGACAAATTGCATTCTCAATATATAGTGGTAGTTTTATTTTATCTTAGCTTAAATTTCAATAGATTGTTCTTTAATAGGTTTAGTTTCCATGATTATTGATCTTCGAACCATCCCTGAAGAGACCCGGATTAGCGAGGTTTTGAAGGAGGAGTGGTGGTGCCCCGATGGACATGAAGATCAGGTTTTAGGCTTCGAAACGCCTTTGCAGGTCGATCTGAAAGTCTCCAGGGTGGGCGATAAGTATGTTCTCAATGGAAAAATATCCGGCGGGGTGCAGATCAGGTGTGACCGATGCCTCGAACCTTTTCATTGGGATCTCGAATCGACATTTAATGTTTACCTTGCGCTTCCCCCGCCCGGCACGGGTCAGACGGATGTGGAACTCCTGGAAGAGGACATGGAGGTTGATTTTATCAGGGGGGAGATGATAGAGCTTGATGAAATCCTCCGGGAGCAGATTTATTTGTCGTTGCCCATCAAGTGCATCTGCGTAGAAAGTTGCCTGGGCTTATGCTCTGTATGTGGGGCCAATCTAAATGAAGGCTATTGCCGCTGCGAACGAGAATCCGGCCATCCCGCTTTTTCTAAGCTCAAGAATTTGAAAATAAAAGGAGAATAAAGATAAATCATGGCTGTTCCTAAGAGGAAAAAATCAAAATCTAAGCGAGATATGCGGCGATCCCATGATCATGCTAAATTGCCTAAGACTTCTTTATGTCCTCAGTGCCATGAACCTGTATTGCCCCATCATGTTTGCCCTCACTGCGGCACTTACAGGGGGAGGACGATCATCAAGACAGAAGAGAGTTAGAATGAAGATTGGCATGGACACCATGAACGGAGATGAGGCTTTGGAAGTGGTTGATCAAGGTGCCTATGAAGCTGCGTCTAAATGGGGGACCGTGGTGATCCTTGTGGGTGATGGAAGGGTTGTGGCGGATAAAGTCGACAGCCGCCCCGAATGCTTTTTACATAGCTGAGTTCAAGAGAAAGGGGGCTGTGGATTTCGGCCTCAGAAAGGCCGATGTTCTAGACGAGGCGCGCTATGGTTGAATCAAATAGGGTGGTGGTCATTACAGGAGGATCGAAAGGCATCGGAAGATCCGTGGCCCTGAGGTTTGTGGATGAGAAGGCAAACATCGTCATCGTCCATTACGATCCGGATGAATCCGCATCCAATGAGACCTTGAAGATGCTTTCTGAAAACGGTGTTGATGCGGAAAGTCACAAAGTCGACGTATCCTCACACATTGAAGTGGATACCCTGTTTAAAGAGATTCTGTCCAGATTCGGAAAAGTGGATGTGTTGATTAATAACGCAGGCATCACGCGGGATGCCCTATTGATGAGGATGTCCGAGGATGAGTGGGATGCGGTGTTGAGGGTCAATTTGAAGAGCGTGTTCAACTGCACGCAGGCGGTCGTCAGATCGATGATCAAGCAGAGAAAGGGCCGCATTGTCAATATATCTTCGGTTGTGGGGCAGATAGGGAACCCCGGACAGGCGAACTATGCTGCATCCAAGGCGGGGATCATGGGATTTACCAAAACGATTGCCCGTGAGGTGGCATCAAGAGGCGTTACCGTAAACGCCGTTGCCCCGGGTTTTATTAACACGGAAATGACGGCGTCGCTTCCGGACAAGGTAAAGGAATACTTTTTGCAACAAATTCCTCTCGGGAGAATAGGCGAAACTGAGGAGGTTGCAGAGGCGGTGTATTGGCTCTGCTCTGATGCAGCTAGCTATATTACGGGTCAGGTCGTTCATGTGAATGGGGGCCTTTTCATGTAAGAAAGTTTGTAAAATGATCTTATCTGAGCGATACAGCACAAAGTCCGCGACATGGTTCATATAAAATTGAAGATTAAAAGGAGGTAACGACAGATGTCGGACATTACCGAGAAGGTCAAGAAGATCATCTGTGAGCAGCTTGACGTTGCAGGGGAGGATGTGGTGCCAGAGGCCTCTTTTGTGGATGATCTGGGAGCGGACTCCCTGGATCAGGTGGAACTGATCATGGCTATGGAAGAGGAGTTCAATGTCTCCATCTCAGATGAAGAAGCGGAGAAGATCGTCACGGTCCAAGACGCCACTAACTATATCGAGAAAGCCTTGGCAGCAGCAGCATAGATTAGGCTGTGCCACAGGCGTTGAAGAGGTATATTTTGAACCATTGAAGGGGGGATTATGAAAAGAAGGGTGGTGATAACCGGCCTGGGGATGGTGACGCCCCTGGGTACCGGTGTCCAGAAAAACTGGGAGGCCCTGTGCGCCGGGCAATCCGGAATAAAAAGAATAGAAAAATTTGATCCATCCCCCTTTGCAGCCCAAATAGCGGGAGAGGTCCGGGATTTCAAATCCGAAGACTTCATGGACAAAAAGTCGGTGAGACGGTTTGATATTTTTGTCCATTATGCTGTGGCATCTGCCAGGATGGCCTTAGAGGAGTCAGACCTCAAAATTGATGGCATGAACCGCCATCGGGTGGGATGCCTCACAGGCTCGGGTCTAGGCGGTCTCGCCATGCTGGAACATTACCACACGGTGCTCATGGAACAAGGGCCACACAGAATCAGCCCCTTCTTTATTCCCGGCATGATCGCTAATATCGCTCCAGGTCAAATCGCTATAGAGTTCGGCGCAAAGGGGCCCAACCTCTCCATAGAGACCGCCTGCGCGGCCAGTTGCCATGCTGTTGGAGAATCCTTCAGACTCATTCAGGAAAACAAGGCGGATGCCATGATTACGGGCGGCTCAGAAGCGGTGGTACGACCCCTGGCCTTGGGTGGTTTTTGCTCCATGCGAGCCCTTTCCACGAGAAACGATGAACCTGAAAAGGCTTCCAGACCGTTTGACCTTGACAGAGATGGCTTTGTGATGGCAGAGGGGGCTGGGATGCTGATCCTGGAGGAGATGAATCAGGCTCTGGAGCGGGGTGCCCCCATCTATGCGGAAGTGGTGGGTTACGGCATGTCCGCGGATGCCTATCATGTGACGGCACCGGAACCGGACGGCGGGGGCTCCATCCTCTGCATGCAGAATGCCCTAGACGATGCCGGGATGAGCTCCGAAGAGATCGATTATATCAACGCCCACGGGACGTCCACGAAACTCAATGATGAATCAGAAGTTAGAGCTGTGAAAACCGTTTTTGGTGATCATGCCTACAAGCTTGCCATAAGTTCCACCAAATCAATGACCGGACACCTTCTCGGCGGCGCAGGGGGCGTGGAGTCCATCTATACGGTGCTGGCGATCAAGCACGGCATCATGCCCCCCACCATCAATTATGAAACCGCGGATCCTGAGTGCGACTTGGATTTTGTGCCCAACAAGGCAAGGGAGGCGAAGGTAGGAGCCGCCATGTCGAACTCCTTTGGGTTTGGCGGCACCAATGCCTCCTTGATCTTCAAGGCTTTTGTAAAGCAAGGAGTCAAACCTTAACTTTTGACTTATCTCACTTGAAAGAATAAAGGCAGTTGAGATTTTTCCTTAGCTGCCTTTATTCATTTTTGGCAAGTGGGAAAGGTCCCCGAGTCTTTAGGCCCTGAGCTCGCTGCCGAAGGGCTTGCCGAGGGGGAGGCCCTTTGCTCTCCAGCTGCTTGTACGAATGACGCTTCTATCATAAAATGTTTCGAGCTATTTGATAGAGGTAAGATTGGCAAAGTCAACAGTTAAGGTTTGACCCTCCTCTTACTACGGAAAAAAAGTGGCATGGATGGCCCTCACCGTTTTGTTCAGGTCTTTCTTTCGCAGCAAGAAATAGAGGGCTACTCTTGAGGGGCCGAATGAGATCATCTGAAGATTGACATTCGCCTCAGCCACAGCTGCAAAACAGCGGGCCGCAATCCCTTTGTGCTGAAGGAGACCCTCACCCACTATGCTCACCAACGCCACATCATCAATCTTCTCCAATCGCCGGTAGGGCTTGGGCCGCAAGGATGTCAAGGCGTTGCGCCCGGGTTCCAGATCCGGTTGCGCCAGCAAAAAACTGATACAGGTTTGAGAGGTGACCACTGATTTAATGTTGATGCTGTTTTCAGTGAGTTGAAGGGCGACGTGGCCCAGGATTCCGGGTCTTGCGCCTACCCCCGCCCCGTGGACTTTTAGGATGCCGATATCGGTGTCGTGGGCCACGCTTTTGACAATGTTTTGGGGTTGGGGGCTACGGGCCGTAATCAGGCTGCCGGGAGCATCCGGGCTCATCGTGTTCTTGATAGCAATGCTGAGGCCGCTATTCCTGATTGGCTCTAAGGTTCGAGGGTGAAGGATCTTGGCGCCAAAGTAGGCGAGCTCTGCGGCTTCCTCGTAGGATAGAACGGGGATGAGTTGTGCTTCCGGAACGAACTTGGGATCAGCTGTCATGAACCCGTCCACATCCTTCCAGATCTCAAGATTCTCCGCTTTCATGGCGGCTGCCAACACTGCGGCCGAGTAATCGCTGCCACCACGCCCAAATGTGGTGATGTCGCCCCCCTCGCTAATGCCGAAAAAGCCAGGAACAAAAAGGATGAACCCTTCTTTTGTCAGGGGATTCAGGTATCGCTGAAGGTTCTTTTTTGTCTTTTGGAGATTGGCCGTGGCATCGCCGAATTTGCCGTCCGTGAGCAGACCTATTTTGTGGGGCATGCGGTAGGTGGCCTGCATGCCTCTGGCACGAAGCGCCCAGGTTAGCAATTGTGCAGCAAAGCGCTCTCCAAAACTGCTAATGACATCCTGCATTCGCGGCGTGATTTCCCTGGTGAAGTTGAGGCCGTAATAAAGTCGTTCGAGTTCCTTTAGGGACCTGATGAGATCACTTGTAAAGTGATTTAGGCGGTCGCCTTTGGAAATCAGATGGCGAGCAACGAGCATGTGCCTTGCCTTCAGACGGTTGATGATGACTGGAATCTTCTCTTCATCCTCTAGCGCCGCCGACATGCTGTCAATGAGAAAGTCCGTCACGCCGCTCAAGGCAGAGAGCACGAAGATGTGCCCACGGCCCCGGCTGGCGATCAATTCAAGAATATGCGCGATATTCTTTTTTCCCTTGAGAGATCCACCGCCGATTTTGATGACCTTCATAAAAGGGTCTCCAGCAAGTTTATTGTTTATGTGGGATATCCCAAGCGAAGAAGAATTTCAAGAATAGAATGTAGAAAATTTCTGTTATGGACAGCCGTCTCCGGTCAGAATTTTCCATTTCTTATCGTCTTAATCTCGGCCCTTGACCTTTGACAGAATGACATAGGCGGCCGGGTTTGTCCCCGGCCATCCTTTTTTCTATGTTGAAGGCGTTTGTGCGGCCGCTTTGCAAGAGGAAAGCATGTCCAGGTAGAATATCCGATGCCTAGGCACAATATGCGAATTTGCTCCGGTTCCCATTCCGAAACAGGAAGGAAGGATTTAAGGGGGCAGTTAGAGAAGATATTTAAAGAGATGATTCAGAATAGCCATTAGGGCTTTCAGTTCGGCAAGAAATCCGAGGAGTGATCGCTTTTCCGGATCGGAATGGCTGTATATCTTGCTGATGTGCACATGATGTTCCTTTCGGGCCTGTTCAAGGGCTCTGGCCAAAGCCAACGTTTCGGTATAAGGAATCATAATATCCTGCTCACCGTGAACAAGAAAGATGGGGGCGGAGATTTGATCAAGGAAGTATTTGGGAGACAAGGACTCCAACTGATTTCTGATCACGGGAAGAATCTGTTCCACCGCATCGATGCCTTTCTTGTCATTCGGATCAAATGCCATATTCGCAAAGGCACGTTCGCGCTCTCCCAAGGATGCGGCCAAAACGCGTGCCTTGTCGTGCTGATCCGTTATGAACAGATGCATGCATTCCCTGAGCCTGTGTACATCGACGCCCAGATCCATTTGATCCATGTAGTTCCAGAAAAACACGGCCCGGGCATATTCGTGGGGGACGGTATGGAT
The DNA here is from genome assembly GCA_050050615.1 of Desulfobacteraceae bacterium. Classification (GTDB taxonomy): domain Bacteria; phylum Desulfobacterota; class DSM-4660; order Desulfatiglandales; family HGW-15; genus JASFTV01. Next base: position 481 of record JASFTV010000026.1, on the reverse strand, counting down.
AGCGACTTCCGCGAATTGGGCGCGTCCGGTCAGGAAATAACGCAAAGCTGTCTCAAGGTCATAATAACTGCCGTAGCAGATGATGGCCACTGGATTTACGCCGGCTTCTGTACAGGCCTTTAGCGTGAGTCCCCCGGCGAAACTGAATCCTGCCACGACAATGCGATCCTCCCGCACTTCTCCCCGGGATGCGATAAGACCATAAATTCTTTTCATTCTTGAAACGGTTTCTTCTTTGACCAGGGCTTGTTTTAGGATCGGGAGTTCCGGGATGTACACCCTTGCACCTATCGTGGCCAGATTGCCACCAAACATGTTCATGGCTTGGTGTTCTTCACCTTTTGGGGTCGTTCCATGATATAGAATGACGGCCGGAAGAGGTTTTTGGATCCCCCTGGGTTGAAGAATACGCAGAACGTATTTAGAATCTCCATCCTGATATGTTTCATTCACGATCGCCACATCGGGGGAAAACAGTCTG
>JASFTV010000025.1:0-18712 GCA_050050615.1 Desulfobacteraceae bacterium | reverse complement strand
CCTTTGTCTTCATGAACTGGGAAGTGGACACCAACGGTCTAGACCAGACCTCAGCCAAGGTTGAGTTGACTGATTCTACGACCCTGAGTTTTTCACGTCAGGATACAACCAGTGGAACCGTTACTTGCAGGTACTTTGTAATCAGTCAAAGTTCATTAAATGTTCAGCGGGGAAGCGATTATGCGGCTTCTGGGGATTCGGCAGAGGATCAGACGATCACGGCGGTCGATACCACCACAGCGTTTCCCATCTCCTTTAACGATAGTAATGGAACCGGCACAGCATTTCCCAGACCTTACTGGCGCGCCTGGTTTTCTAACAGTACAACCCTCAATTGGGACCGGTCCTATACAGGTCAGGACGCCAACTTTTTCTGGCAGGTGATAGATCTGTCCGGTTTTACATACACGGGCGCTTCGTTTGCCGCAAGTGAAGACAGCAAGCTCAGTGGTCTCGCGATTAAAACCGCGATTCGGCTGCGGTTCCTGATATGCAATCAAGGGAACCAGACCACAGGCCCGATAACCTATCAGCTCCAGTGGGCGGAAACCGCCACATGCGGTTCCGGGACCTACGCCGCAGTGCCCACCACGGCTTCTGGCCCCAGCGACCACTGGGAGATTGTGGACTCCAGCTACATTACTGACGGAGAACAAACTTCTGATAACTCAGGCCTTACAAATGAGGGCTCCACCTGGGTGGATGGACAAGTCAAGGATACAGACAACGCCACGGGCAGTATCACGTTGAATGTGGGAGAATTTACCGAGATCGAATTCGTCCTGCGGGCGAGCGAATATGCGTCAGACGGCGGGGATTATTGTTTTAGATTGTATAATACAGCGAATGGCACCGTCCTGGGTAGTTACTCTGTCTATGCAGAGGTGCAGTTAGCCAACGGCATTTTTTCCTATCGAAAACCGATTACCATTCCTGCGGCGAACCTGGGCGGAAGTTGTGCGGCGGATCTGGATGATTTCCCTATTCTGGTCAGGATCACAGACCCCGATCTTGCCAGCAAAGCCAAAGCCGATGGTTATGACATTATCTTCAGGGCCCTGGATGATACGGTCTGCGATGACTTAGCACCGGCACCGTGCACGTTAGACCACGAGATCGAAAAATGGGACAGTGGAACAGGAGAGCTCATGGCCTGGGTGAGGATCCCCAAGCTGTCTTCCTCAAGTGATACAACCATTTACATGTACTACGGAAACCCTAATGTCTATGTGTCCACAGAGGATCCCGCTGGGGTTTGGGATCCTAAGTATGTGGCTGTCTGGCACATGGCGGAAGACCCTTCCATCTCCACGGACGGAGACTGTGGCGGTGGCACAGATGAAATCTGCGATTCCACCTCCAATGACAACGATGGCGATACCTATGGCACCATGATTCCCGCTAACTCTATCAGTGATGGGAAAATCGGTAACGCCCTCGATCTTGACGGTACGGATGATTATATCGAATGGCCCCTCAATAAAGGGCTCGACATCACCGGAAACACGATAACTCTGACAGGCTGGGCACGCACACCTGCCGCTGGTGTAAACGACGACGAGGCGTTGATCAACAAGATTGGTACTGGTTATCCCTACATGCTGGGTATGCAGGATAGCGCTGATCCAGCCCAGGACCTTCACAATGCCCGAGTCTACAACGGCACCAAGCAGGTGCGTATAGAACCGGTTTCTGTGCCTCGAGATGAGTGGGTCTACCTGGCTATGCGCTATGACGGCGCAAATGTTTACGCTTATGTGAACGGTTCAGAGGTTGGATTCGACTCTTTGACTGGTAATATCGTTTCAGGTACTGCAGTGTACAGCGGCCGTCGTAGTGACGCCCGCCGCTATGAGGGCGACATGGATGAGCTGCGCGTCTCGGCTCAAGTCCTTACCGTGTGCTGGATTGAAACGGAATATGCCAATCAGAATAACCCCGGCGATATCGGCAGTCCGGGGTTTTATACCGTGGGAGCTGAAGAGGCCAGTCCGGCCACAGCGGTTAGTCTTGTCTCATTTACAGCCAAAGGCCAGGGCAGTTCCGTGCTCGTGGAGTGGGAGACGGCGCAAGAGATTGCCAACATGGGTTTCAACCTCTACAGGGCAAGCAGCCCGTCCGGGCCTTTTGAGAGACTTAATGACAAACTGATCCCAGCGTTGAGCTTTTCGGTCAAGGGCAGGGCATACAACTTTGTGGACAGTCAAGTCATCCCAGGGAACCTCTACTATTACAAGCTGGAGGACATCGACGCATACGGGAAAAGGAGACTCCACGGCCCGATCTGCGTGGACTGGGATGGGGATGGGATCCCGGACGACTGGGAGATCGCCCACGGGCTGAATCCTGCTGTCGTTGATTCGTGGAATGATCTGGACAATGACGGCCTTACCAACCTGGAAGAGTATGAGCGGGGCACGGATCCTCTGAATCGGGATACGGATGGAGACGGAATACTGGATGGTAATGAGGACGGCAGAATTTCTCAGGACGAGATTGGTGAGACCTGCACCCTGAGCAAGGGTGTTCAGATTGTGGCTGCTGACGAAGGCGGGGTCACCCTGGAGCTTCGTACAGAAGCTTTTGACATGGAGATGGTGGAGGTTGAGGGGGTAACGTATCAGAGGCTCCGTATTCTGGACTATATCCATGGTTTGACCCAAGAGCTCGGGAAGCCTGAGCTTCCTGTGAAAGGGGTTCTCTTAGACCTGCCTGACAGTGTGTCCCCATCATTGAGTGTGGAAACGACCGTGAGCCAGACCTATTCCGGCTATCGCGTCTATCCGGTTCCTGAAGAAGTGGTTCAAGGTGAAGCGGGAGCAGCGCATGTGTCCGAAGTCTTCGCCATGGATAGGGAGACCTACGCTACGGATGGTTTTTACCCTGGGGAGACAACCCGGTTAGGTCAGACGTATACCTTCAGAGATCAGGAAAAGCTCCAAGTGCTCTTCTATCCTCTGGTTTTCAACCCTGTGAGCGAAGAATTGACGCATTACACCCGAATCAGGGTGAGGATAGAGTATGAAGGTGCGAAGGAAAGGACCCTATCGCGAGCGGTGGCTGTCCCTGCGCCTTCGCCCTCAGGGCCGAGAACCGTCTCCAGAGCAGTGGCGTGGTCTCCTCCGGTTTCTCAGGGCCCTGTTTACAAGGTTTTTGTCTCAGAGGATGGCTTTTACCGGATGACAGGGAGCTGGCTTGCGAGCAATAACGTGGATGTGGCAGGGATGGCTCTGGACCAGGTCCGGCTCTACAATCTGGGTCAGGAAGTGGCCATATCGGTCTATGATGGAGACGGGGACAACCAGTTTGACAACGGGGACTACGTTGAGTTTTACGGGCAGCCTGTGGCGGCCGAGTACGCAAAATATGCCAGGTACAATGTGTACTGGCTGACCACATGGGCGATCCCCGGAGCATTGCGCATGGCTGCGATTAATGGTACCCCGGGCGTTGCCCAGCTTGCGGGCACGCATAATGTCACCGTTCGTCATGAGCAGGATGAATACTACGTGGCTTTGGCGCCGGGTGCGGACTCCAGGGATCGGTGGTTTTTCCAGACCTATGTGTTGGGTCCGGGCTATCCTGCGGCATTGGGTGGGGGGCAGTGGACGCCTTTCACCTTCTCACTGTCCGGTGATCCGGGATCCGGCAGCATAAAGATCCTGCTTACGGCTGTCACGGATATGGATCATGAGGTGGAAGTCGCAGTCAATGGCTCAATTCCCAAGACCTACTACTGGAGCGGTATGGCCGATTATGAGGTTGTCGTGGATAACGTGACGTTTCTTGAGGGAATTAACACGGTGAGTCTCAAGTGTAACAGCGGTCCTGACCCGTCAGATCCTGATGGGATTCTGGTGGACTGGTTTGAAGCGACCTATGCGCGGAGTTTTGTTTCAAGCAACGAGACGCTGAAGTTCACCCACGAGGCGGGGTCACGCTACCGTATTACAGATTTCACGGGAAATGACCTGATGGCCTTTGACATCACCTCAGCCGGGGATGTAAGGCGGATCGTCAATTTTGAAATAGAAGATACGGGAACGTATGCCTTGCACATGGAGCCGCGCAGTGGCTCAGGAGAAAGAACGTATATGGTGCTCTCCTCCAATGCATTGAAGATTCCTGTGGGGGTTTCAGAGAATGTGGCATCAAGCCTGTCTGATAGGGCGAATGGGGCAGATTACATTTTGATCACCCACAGAGATCTGGGCTGGGATTCAAAGGGAGATGCCTATCGATGGCTCGAGTATCTTGTGGCTCTTCGCGAGGGCCAGAGCCTCCGTGTGAAGGTTGTGGATGTGGAGAACATCTTTGATGAGTTCAGCTACGGGATCCACACCCCGCAGGCCGTTAAGGACTTTCTCACCTATGCCTATGAGGGTTGGACCAAGCCGGCGCTCCAGTATGTGCTTTTGGTGGGAGATGGTACGGTGGATCCCAAGGAGAACTATAAGAAGACCAACCCAACTATGGATGAGAGCGCATACAGTTATGTGCCGGTGTATTTGGCCTACACGGAGCACATGGGGGAGACGGCCACAGATGATTGGTTTGCAAGGGTGAGTGGCAGTGACCTGGTCCCCGACCTTTATGTTGGAAGGCTGCCTGCAGCCACTGTGGGTCGTGCTGATGATATGGTGAACAAGATTGTCACCTATGAGACGGCCGGTAACACGAAGATGTGGGAGAAGAATGTTCTGCTTGTGGCGGACAAGCCTGTTGAGGAGTACGAGGCTCTTTTTGAGATCATGAACAATGATGCAGCCGCGCTGATCCCGACAGGCATGAATGCCCCCTTCAAGGAGTATCGGGCTGACTATGCGAGTGCTGGGGCTCTGACCACCGTCATCAAAAACAAAGTCGAAAATGAAGGGAGCCTCATTGTCAATTACAGTGGCCATGGTTCCTTGCAGATATGGAACTTGGAGCCTATCTTTGCAAACGCAGACGTGGACGCTCTGAACAATATTGATATGCTTCCTTTTGTTATCAGTATGACCTGTCTGAACGGTAATTTCGTGGATCCGGAGTTTTTCAGCTGGCCATCCATCGCTGAGGTGTTCATGCGATCGCCAGGTGGCGGTGCGGTGGCGACCTTTATGTCCACGGGGATGACACCGCCGGAGGGGCAGCATATCCTCGACAGAGCGCTTCTTGATGCTATCTTTACGCAGGACATTCGAGCTCTTGGACGGGCGATCTCTTTGGCCAAGCAGACCCTTTTGGCCAATGGGGAGGGCTATGAGGATGTGAGCACAACGTTTCTGCTTTTCGGGGACCCGGCCATGGTGCTGAAGGTTCCGCTTCCCGCAGCGCCCACAGGGCTCGTGGGGCAGTTTGAAAGTGGTGGCGTGGCCCTGAGCTGGCAGGGTGCGACAGATTGCGACAGCAATGATGTCTCAGGGTACAACGTCTACCGGAGTACAATGCCAGGTGGGCCGTACGAGAAGGTCAACACGGGTACTATCACGGGTACGGAATACCTGGATGCTTCTACACAGAGTGGTACCTGGTACTATGTGGTGACATCGGTGGACGTTGATCAGGATGAGAGTGTGCAGAGTTCTGAAGTGGGCGTGATGCCGGGCAGCCGCATGGCAGGCGGTGCTGCTTCAGGAGCCGCGGGCGGTGGCGGCGGTTGCTTTATAGGGACGATTGCGGATTGAGGAATTGGGGGATTCAGGAATTTAGGAATTGAGGGATTCAGAGCGGGACACCGTGCCCGCGCTTAGGATGTGTTGAGCCATTCGGCAGTGCTCACGGCCCTCAGTTCACCGAGAAGTTCATCGAAGGGCGGAGCGAAACCCATTCTGCTCCCTCTCCCTTGAGGGAGAGGGTCGGGGTGAGGGGGTAGGTGCGAAGCATCGTGCTGGAGTGGTGAACCCAGAACGGTCGGCGCGGTGGCCGGCCCTACGGACGTAAAGTGGCTTGGCGTGAGACTAACATTGAAAAAGGAAAGCGTTGCCGCTATAATTATAGCTATAAGCAGCGCTTCGGAGAGAGATCGATGGAAAAAGATCACAAGAAAAAATACGAAAAACCGAGATTGACGAAAATCAGGCTCGATCCCGAAACGGCCGTGTTGGGAAAATGCAAGAATACGGGGGGGCGAGGACCTAACGGGTCCAACTGCGGTGTACCCTTCCCCATATGCCGCGAACCAGGGTCCTAGGAGAATCGAGGAATCCCCAAATTCATAGTCCCTAAATCCCCAACGACAACGCGAAGATGGCCAGATTCGCTGAGGCGTGGATGGTCATGGGAACCACCAGGCTCCCCTCCACCTCATAGGATATGGCAAAGACAATCCCGCCCAGTGTCTGGATGACCGGGACGCCGAGCTTGGGGTGGGCCAGAACAAAGACAAGGGTACTCAAGACGATAGCGGTAACGATGCCCCATCTTCTGAAAAAGCCATAAACGATACCTCGAAAAAAGATCTCTTCTGCGATGGGTGCCACGACCCCGCCGATAAAGAAAAAGAGGGCAATCTGAGTGTGCTTTTCGGGCAGGTTGGCTTTTATAAATGGTAAGGCCTTGATTCCGATGAAGTACAAGGCCGTGAAAGCAAGGGTGGCGGCCACACCGAAACCGGCCGACCAGATGAGTCCTCTTTTGAACCCATGGGATAACCTGGATCGCTCCAATCCAATGGAAAATAAGCCGTTTCCAAAGGAAAGCACAATCAGCAACATCAGAATGATTTCAAGAAGACGTGCTACGCCCAGAATAATCATGGGATTTTGGAAGACGAAGAGCCTTATGGCCACTTCAATAACAAGGATGGCCGCTCCCGATATGATCAAGACCCTTATTCCGATCTTTTTTGTTTCCATCCAAGCGTCCTCAAGGCCCTGTAAGCATGCCACTGGTTGTACCAATGATCAGAGGTTTCAACCGCTTTAAGAATCTCCTGGACAGCTCTTGCATCCCCCCTCCGACCCAAGGCGTAGAAAGCCATGGAGACGACATTGGGATGAGAGTCTTCCAGAAAGCCGAGCAGATCCTTATAGGTTTCCGGTCGACGGCTAACACCCAGAGTCCTTGCCAACCAGTACCGTTCAGAAATGTACGGGCTGTTCAGCAATTCTTGATAAGCACTAAAATCGCCGATCTCGAAACGTTGCTGCTCTATGGTCCTCAGGGCTGCAACCCTTTTGTGCCAGTTCGTGGATTCCAAGGCTTCTGCCAGGTCTTTTAACTCCACCTCTATTCCCCTCTGGCGCTCAAAGAAAACCAATAAGGTCATGCCGACGAAGAAACAGAGGACCGAGGCGAGCACCATAGATATTCTAATCTCCAGTAAAAAACAAGATATGCGGTAGAGTACGGCATAAAGGAAGACATACAGCATCACGGGCAGGCCAATCAGGAGGGAATAGAACGTGAAGTGACGGAAAAAGGGATACCTATCGCACTTCCCGGAGAATTCTTTCAGCACAGAGGCTGAACTGGAGAGAAATTCCTGGAGCGTCGTTCGTAGAACTTTCCGTCCCCTATGCTCCAAGGTGAGTTCATGATCCCTTCCCTTTATTCTTAGGTCAACAACGCCCTCTGCCCCCACATTGAGATAGTCATGGCTGAGTAACGCTCTTTCCAGAGTCCGGGCAACAGGCTTTTTCTGAACGTCCTTGAGATTAGCCGTCTTGAGGAGCTTCTGATGCAGCGGTTTAAAGATCTCTGCAGGGTAGAGGGTATAATCATAGTAAAAATCGTTGATCTTTGTCCCTGTGTGATTCGATAGGAGGAGATGGTCTCTCAAATCAGGGAACAAGCGGCCGTCCATCTGGAATGCCCACGCGATTGTGAGCAGGAAGAAAGGGATGAAGATGATCAATCTGTTTAACCAACGCCTTTCTTCGCGCTGCTTTGGCAACCATCTCAGGGTAAACAAGAAAACCACAGGAGGTATTAAAAGGAAATACAGGCTAACCAGGGGGCAAAGGCCCCGGAGGTTCACGAGCAAAAGAGAGACGATCCAAAGCACGGTAAACAGGATCAAGAGGGGTTTGTTTTGGCGAAAAAGGCGATGCCACGCCCAGGCCGCAGATAGAGAGAGGACAGAGAGTCCGGCGCCTGTGCTCAAAGTGAAAAAAAGCCCGCCAAATAGGGCAGGCCCGAATTCCCGAAGACGAGGGATGATTTGCTGGTTGGGTACAATGAGATATCCCGCACCTTTGATGATCAGGAGGGTGTAATACAGGTCAGCATTGGACTGGTACACGTGTATCGTGGCTATAACCTGGGCTGTAACCAACCCCAAAAGAAGGACTGCGGCTGCGTAAAAGCATCTTTGCATCTTAGATCCGATAAAGGGAATTGAGAGATTTAGGGATTGAGGGATTTAGGAATTTAGGGATTCAGGAATTGGGGGATTAGGAATTAAGAATTGCTAAAGTCCTAATACCAGAGTCCCTCAATCTCCCAATTCCTCAATTCCTGAATTCCTCAATCCGTCAATATCTTCACCTGCGTTCATCTGCTTGCCCCGTGAAATCTTCCCTCTTATTTCACTGGGGCGTCCTAAAAGAATTACCGGGAGAAGGTATATTGGAATCGGTATGTGAGCCCCAGGAGGATCGCGTATGAATCCCAATTGACTTCATTCAGGCGGGTCTCCGTGATAGAGCCACTGGCAAGAAATAGTCGATCGATGCCAGGATCTGTCGACCATTCCTGGTAATCTATTTTCAACCCAATGTGCCAGGGTTCTCTCAAAACATATTCTCCCCCGATGGACAAAATGATGCCGGTTCCGTCGGCCGCATGTTCAAAGCTTTTTGGATGGGCGAACTTAACGGCTAAATTCCAGTTTGCCACAGCCTCATAGTCTGCCCAGTGGTACTCAAGGGTTCCGAAAAGTGTGATTTTTGGGCTTGCCTGAAACCACAAATCGATGCCCAACCACGGCCCATACCATTGTGTCTCATAGGTGCTATCCAAGCCTGTAATTGGGCCGAGCGGGAGAGGCAACTCGCCCGGTGGGGCTAAGGCGGGCTCTGACACAGTTTGTAATCCGTCTGTCATAGTGAGATTTTGCTCACTGTAAGAATAGCCTGCAAGGGGGATGAGCCTTAATCTCTTTGAGAAGAATGTGAACTGGTATCCAAGTCCGAAACTGCCATCCCAAACGTCGCCACCATCGCCGCTGTTGTTTGAACGGGAATATTCTAATGTTCGGTTGTCTCCCGCAAAATCAGAGTCCTGGTTATCGCCATCGAGTATCCGACCGTAGCCCAATGAACCACGTAAATAGAAAACTCTATTGATCGCGGCTCTCGCTCCAGCATCAAGCTGAAAAATTGTCAGGTCACTCCAGGTCAGCTCCGAAAGGATGTTAGGATTGGTGCCGGCAATATTTCCCGCGATGTTCCAGTCGAGGTCATCCACCCGGTAGCCGGTGCTCAACTCTAATTCTGTGTCGATCTCCGCAGCGTTTAAGGTTCCCATAAAAGGAAGTGTCGAAAAGATCATCGTTAGCAAGATAGCCGTTCTCCAATTTTTCATTCTTCTCTCCCGCCTTTGAGTAGATTGATGGACATTGTCAGGTTATGTTTTGTGAAATTGAGGTTCAGTTATATAACTTTGGGAAGATAGTATAGTATTGATAGATATTTAGGTCAAGTTATTTATTGGCGAGATGCACAGCTCCCCTGGGAAATACCGACTCGAACCCTCTCCAGGGTTTCAATGATCACTTGGCTGAAAGCGATGTAAGCGGCTTGCTCTTTGGGAGTCGGCGCTTCCCTTTCTACCTAAAACAGGCCAGAGAAGAAATGGGTGCGTATCGTTCAAAAGTGTTTGCATGGATCGGGTTCGAAGCTCTATTGTGTTTTGCAGGCCGTGCCACTTTTCTCAAGGGGATATCTATTTGGCTCTGGGGCGGTGACCGGAAATTCGGCGTTCAACCTGTTCGTGGGAGACCACCAGGTGTTTCTGGGCGTTAACCCCGAATTTCCGGTCACTGCGGGGTCAAGTGGGATTTTTTGTGAGATATCCCCTTTCGAAAAGGTCATGGCCTGCTTTGAAATGAAAATCAATCCTACGCAAGGCTTCGTTCCATGCAAACACTTTTGAACGCTCCCATGGGTAAAACTGTTTGGTGCTGTCGATGCCGTCAGTAGACCGATTTCTGGAAGCATACCCCATATCGGTCCTTAGCTGCCTGTTTGACAAAACCTGGTGATACAGCGACAATATAGCATGCTCGATTGAAAAGCCCGGGAAGTCCGTTAGATGTGCCCTATTGAACAGCAAATACTGACCTGCGCAGCAGAGATGAAGCCCGACGTGCGCCATCGGCAGAGAATGCGCCAGCTCATCTCCTATGATGTGGATGCCGGTCATCTCATTCAAATGGCGTTCAGGGAGGGCATGTCCGGCTTGCTTTATAAAAACCTGTTAGAATCAGGATTGCTAGAGAAACTTGAATTGGATCATATTGAGACACTAAAGTCTCAATATTATCAGACGGCGGGCTTTAATCTAAAACTCATCCACGATTTCAAGGAAGTTCTGTATCCCCTCAATCAGAAGAAGATTCGGGTTGTTCTTTTGCAAGGCATTGACCTTCTACACGAGACCTATGAAGATATCGGCATAAGGCCAATGATGGATGTTGATCTCTGGGTACGGACTGAAGACTACCCAGAACTGATAGCGATTCTGATCAGCCAAGGCTACGAGAGAGACCCCCTCTACCCGAATACGTTCCGAAGAGGCTCGACCACCTTCGATCTTCATACCCACATTCTATGGGCTGATCGCATCAGGGCCCGCAAGCTGCTCCTCAACAAAAGTGAAACGCATATCTATGAAGAAGCTAGGGTCGTTTACTTTGAAGGGCAAGAGGCCTTGTGTTTGAGCCCGTCCGACCAGGTCTTGTATCTGAGTCTTCATGCGCTCAAGCATTATGTGAACAGGCTTATATGGTTGGTGGACATCAAATGCCTGGTTGGGGATTGGAAGGCCTCGGATTGGCAATTGCTTTTGAATCGTGCCAAAGATCTGGGTCAGGAAAAGACCCTTTGTTATATTTTCTTCCTCCTTCTTCACCTGTTTGATTTGCAACTCCCTTTGGAAGCCCGCCAACTGCTTGAAAGGAACAGGCTTCATTTTTTTGAAAAGAAGGCTCTTGGGGCGAGGCTAAAGAAGGGGGCTCTTCCTTTCTGGGCGCCGGCACTTCTTTTTTCCGCTGGAAAGGGGCTCAGAAAGCGGGTCTCCTTTACCCTGGAGAGCTTGTTTCCCCGGCCCGAAATATTGAGACAGATATTCACATCCTCCCCTGATCTCAAGGCGTGGCAGTTGTACTGGAAAAGGGCTGTTCAGCTTCTTCACATGGTCAAGAGGTCTTTGAAGGGGTATTGAACGCCTGAAGTTTTTGCTGCTGGCATGTTTTCATAGTGCTTAAGGGATTGTTATATATTGACAAATATGTAATTTTATGTTTAATTATTGTTTAATAAATTCACGCTTGGTTTATTATCTATATAGCATTGAAGGAAGTCAGGCAGTTTACCCTCGGGAATGCGAGCGGGGGAGTTTGCTTATTTTTTCCTAGCCTCGTAAAGAGCTTCTAACTCCCTTTACTTTTTACAAAAAACCAAGGAATCGTCTTGGCTCAATACGACATAAATCTGAGAGAATACTGGCGTATTCTAAGAAAGAGAAGAGTCGTCGTCATTCTCATCGCGATTGTCTTGGGTGTTTTTAGCACCTCCTTTGCCATCCTAAGAGCTCCTACCCCTCTTTACACCACAGTCTGCATCATAGAGTTTGAACGAACCCCGCCTCTCAGTGACGTCTATGGCAAAAGGTTTTCCATGTCCGATTCTGATGATATCGAGACCCAGATGACGGTGATCAAGAGTTATGCGGTTTTTCAAAAGGTTGCCGAAAAAATGGGTCTCATCCCGCGGAGGTACATCAAAAAAGATGGCCAACTGGAAGACAAAGTCATTGCCATCATTGAGAGTCTTCAGGCCAAAGTGGAGGTGTCAAGGGAGGGTGTAAGCAGCATTCTAAAGATTACAGTGACGGATGCGGATCCTCTCTTCGCTCAAAAGCTTGCCAACACCGTTGCCCTGACTTACAGGGAAGTGCATGCAAAACAGCAGATGAGAACGAATACGGATGAGCTAAAATACATCGTCAGCCAACTGGAGGATGTAAGAGAAAAGCTCCGAAATGCCGAAGATGAATTCAACAGGTTTACCCAAGAGAACGAATTGGTTTCCATCGGTTTGCAGAGTGAAAACCTCCTGGCAAGGGCTCAAGACATACGGAAAGAAATCCGCACACTCAAAGATGATAAGACTGAATTTGGAAGCATACTCATCCGGCTGAAAGCCTTCATAGAGAATCCGGTAGGCTCTGACCACGATTTCTACTCAACCAAGGCGAATAGTCAGTATCAGAGCACAAACGACACCCTGGTTGGACTCTTGCTGAAAAGAGACACATTGCTGAAAGATTTTACCCCAAGACACCCCGATGTCATGGCTATCAGTGGTCAAATTGCCGAAAATGCGAGAAAAATGGCATTTCTTCTTCAAACACAGATCCGTGGCATAGAAATGAAGGAAGTGGATCTGGAGGAAGAACTGCAAAAAGTGGAGAGAAAAACCAAACTCTTGATGGAGAAGAAACTGGAATTTGACCGATTGAAGAGAAGGGTTGAACTGCATAATGAAATGACCGTCCTTCTCGAGCGAAAAAATCAGGAAGCATTGATCAAAAGGGCAGAAAAGCCTGAAGAGGTCAATATTGTAAGACCAGCCTTATTACCGACCCAATCAATTAACCCCCCGAATACAGTCGCAACCGGAGCGATGGGTCTGATTATCGGTCTCGTTCTCGGTTTGGTCATCGCCTTTATCGTAGAGACCTTTGATACGTCCTTAGGAGCTATTGAGGATGTGGAGCAGACCCTCGGGACCCAGGTCCTGGGAATTATACCGGATGCGGATAAGCAAGATATTCAGGAAAAATTGATGGACAAGTATCCAAAGGGGCTTGGACGGCATTCTGTCAAACACGCTGTTAATCTCATATCCCATTTTGTCCCCAAATCCATGATGTCAGAAAGTTTTCGAGCCCTGAGAACGAACATACAATTTAAGGATCCGGAGAAAAAGACAAAAACGTTTGCCATCACAAGCAGTTCACCTGAAGAGGGTAAGACTCTGGTTGCGACAAATCTGGCCATAACCATGGCGCAGGGTGGGATGAAAACCCTTTTGGTCGGGTCCGATCTAAGAAAGCCTGTCATGGACAGGGTATTTGGTGTGGATAAGTTGCCCGGGCTAACAGATTGTCTACTTGGGGACCATCCCTGGCGTGATACGGTGAAGACCGTTACGGATCTCATCATGGGGAAGATGTCTTGGGATGAAATCATGATGACGCCGGGTTTGGACAACCTCCATGTCATCACCAGTGGTACGGTACCTCCCAATCCGACTGACCTGATTGACTCCAAGCGACTGGAGGAGTTTATTGAGGCGGCAAAAAAGGAGTACGACGTCATCATATTTGACTCAAGCCCGATTCTATCGACGGCTGATGCCGCGATCCTGGGTACAAAAGTAGACGGCGTGCTCCTTGTCTATCGCGTGGGTAGTGTATCGAGAGGACTATTGAAAAGAACGACGACTCAACTGGAACAAGTTAAGTGCAATCTCATGGGTGTGATCCTCAATGGTATGAAGCCAGATGTGAGTCCCGATTTCCAAGATTACAAATACTACAGTTATTACTATTCCTACGGTGAAGAAGAGAAAGACCGGGGAAGTAGGCAAAAGAAAAAAGGCTTTCCGTTTTTCAGGGGAAAGAAAGAAATCCCTGACGAGACGCAGGAGATTTGGCTGAAGAAAAAAAAGAGGGGGGCTCCAGAACAGCCGGACAGGAAGGGGCGAATTATTAGACTGATTCTAATATTGGTCGCCATCGTCTGTCTCGCCGGGGGCGTCCTATGGCAAAGCGGTTTACTTGATTCTTTTAAGCAGTCATATCTGGGAACGCCGGTAGAAAAAGAGGAGCTCAAAGCGCCAACCCAGGGAAAGCCTCAGAAGAGGCCGGTTCCAAAGAGATCAGAAGGAATTCCAACAAAACCGAGAACTTCTAAATCTGAGTCACCGCCACCTACCCCCGTCAGGCCGGAGAGTGCAGGACCCCAGGAAAAACCCAAGATGGAGGTGCCTGCTTCCACCCCTGAGACTTCTAAGCCAGTGCTCCCAAACGCAAGCTCCGTCTCTCTGGCAAAGCCCGGGCCTGATAGGGCCACGTCATTCCCCGAGCCAGTTCCACCCAATGCCATCGGGCCAGAGAAAAAGGGATCTGTGGAAAAGCCGGGAACTGAGGTGGCTGTCGTGATCTCTAAATCTCTTCCTAGGACAAGGCGCGTATCAGACCCTGAGATTCCCGAGACTCATCAGGTATACACCAAATACCCATATTCCCTCCGGCTGGGTGCATTCCGAACAGTCAAACGGGCGAAAAAATCCGTTGCCTCCTATAGAAAAAAAGGCCTTTCCGCATACTGGGTCAAAGTGGATCTGAAAGAGAATGGGGTATGGTTCAGGGTATATGCCGGTCACTTCGAAGACGGCCAAGAGGCGCAAAGATTTAAGGACGAGGGAAGGTTGACACGGTCGCTCGTTAAGGAAACGCCGTATAGCGTTCTTATCGGCATCTATGCAGAAGAAGAGATTGTCGAAAAGAGGATCCTGTCACTGAAGAATCTTGATTATTGTCCGTACACTATAGAAGGCCAGGATGGAAAATACAGGCTTTTTGTCGGCGCTTTCGTGACCAAGGAAGGCGCAGAAGAGCAACGGGAAGATCTGGAATCCAAGGGTATTCAGAGTCAGGTCGTTGAAAGGTAGCTTTTGCCCACCCCTCAAACAACGCTCAAGGGTATTCCTCTCACAAAATCTACAATCCTTTTATCTGGCTCGAAAGTGAGTTCATAGCAGGGGATCTCATTGACCATGCGGTGACATAACCCCGTCGTGTACGCCATCGCTTTTTTGTCCCAGATTGGAGGAAAGCAGCGCGTTAATAGCATCGAAGTAGCCTCGGCTCCTTGTTTGGGAAAGGCCGAGTTTTTTTCTCCGTGATGCAGAAAGAACATCTTGCGGATCAGCTGGCTCCTCAGCGACCATTCCCTAAAGTCACCGTGCCACGGCGTCCCATGCATCCAGAACTTGCCAGCTTTTTCCCTGACAATGATTCTGTCATCATTGAGGATTGTGGCGTTGTTTTTTAACCACAATTTTGCCATTGTGGATTTTCCGTGACCCGAATGACCCAGAAAGAGGTACCCGCATCCCCTGTCATCAATGCCGCATGCATGGAGCATGATTCCCTTGCCGAGGGATAGAAGGAGGATCACCAAAATCTGGTTTAGAGGGTATCCTAACGGATCGAAAAGAAGACCTTGATGAAGCGGCTCACTGTTGATAAAAGCTTCACCGGATTTGAAATCCGATTCCAAAACAACGAGGGTGTCGGGGGATGAATCGGATTCTAAGGTATCATTCTGCAGCACATATTTCTCGTCGCTTCTGTAGAGAGCCCAAGTATCGCCGGAATCAAAAACCTTTTCCTTGATTTTCATTTCTGGTAGTTGGCCGTAATGCACCCGTAGCCTTATATCCTCACTCATGCGTTCATTCAGTGGGCTGTCAGCTTCTCCAATCCTCAATTCGGACAGGTCCCTATCGAATAGAAAGGATATGCCGATCCCAGCTATGGATAGCATAAGTTCTTTTCGGTCATTTTGATGTGGCAATGCAGCTATTTCACCTCTGAGAATTTGTTTTACTCTATGACCCAAAAGTTATTTTGCAGCCTTCATGCCCACACCACTTCGTGCTTTTCCCGGCCAGGTCACCGTCAGATGTCTTGCAGGCTTGCAGCACCGCTTCCTCCATTTGGAGCTTCACCTGCGTTAACTGTGGTTTTTCATAAGTTTTCCTGACTTTGTCTTTTGTCGCCATTCTACACCTCCCTTCTTAAATCCTCCTTGTATTGAATGCCTCTGCCCGGAGCTGTGCTATTTGGCAGAGGTACTGGACAGGGGCTTCCGGATGACCACTCTCAAGCCATGCCCAGCCCGGGCACTGGGCACATAGAGATATGAGTTCGCAGCGTCCACATGAATACCGGCCTTCAGGTTTCAGCGCTAACAACTGAGGAATAGACTTGCGCCAACCCTCTTCGAAGGTACCCTGACGCAAGTCGTACGCCTGAAATCGAGCCATTTCGCATGCGCTCATCAGGCCGTAAGGATCGATGTGGTAGGTGGAAAGGCCGGCCCCACAGATGAAAAGATGATCAGACGAGAAAGGCCTAATAGACTCCTTGCAGAGTTTTTGCCATGCCTTGGTCCTTTCTGTGTCAGCCCGATCTAGTTCTACCACCTCTTCGGGTGGCAACCTAAACTTGCAAGGTCTTTTGGAGCCGTCCAGCCTTGGGTTGATCAAAGGATCAAAGCGGAACGACACCCCAAGTTCATCCGCATATGCTTTAATCTGATGGATTTCCTCATGGTTGAAAGTCGTCACCATGGTTTTCAAACCCAAGGGCATTTCTCGGTCTAAGAGTAGGTCAATGCCCCTTTGACAGCGCTCAAAGGAACCGGGAGTTCTGGTTACCCTCTCATAGGTCTCTTTGGTGGCCCCATATAATGTAATCTCCACGAAGAAGGGGGGCCAATCAGCCAAGCCATCGGCAATCTCCGGTGTAATGAGTGTTCCGTTGGTAAATAGAGTCGTGATGAAGCCTTTCTTCTTTGCGTAGGTATATATGTCCAAGAAATCTTTTCTCAGTAGAGGTTCGCCTCCGGTTATCAAAAGCCATAAGCATCCAGCCTCCGCAACCTGGTCAAGGATATGGAATACCTCTTCGGTCTTCATTTCTTTCTCGATGGCATCCCGGTCATTCACTGGCAAGTTACAATAACAGTGGACGCAGCGAAGATTGCAGCGGAAGGTCAGCTCAATGGAACCGCTAATCGGAATCCTGTGCGCCGCAACCTGCCTGTTCAAGCGCTCACCGAATTGGGCGTAGCTGATTTTGGGTATGGGAGGAAATTCCATAGACTCACGCTTCAATGATCGCCTTGATGGTCTCTAATTGCTTGAGATGCTCTATGAGATCCCTCTCAGCGTCCTCGGATGTGACTTCAAACTCATCAAGGATTCTTTCTTTTATGTCTCCGACCGTTGTTTTCCCATCAATCAGTTCCCAGATGCGGGCGCCGGTTTCATTAAGGGTGTATATGCTTTCAAGATCCCCCACATCTTGCCTGACAGGCACCAAAATAAACTCATCGCTTATCCTTCTGGCTACAATAGCGTCGCTTTTTTTATAAACCTTTTCGAGAATATCCATTTGTGATCACCCTATGTTTGTTGAAGCTTTATCGATCATGGGCCTGAAGAAACTGTATACAAAATATTAAGCGACTAGATCGACCCCTAAATTATAGACGGACGAGGCTTGTGAGTCAATGAATACACACTGTAAAGAAGCAGTTGATTCTTCCCTTTTTCTCTGGTAACAAAGACCGCATTTGAAAAACAGGGCTTTCTGCAAAAACCGTGGCAGAGAGCCCCGTCAGGAAGGGTGGGGGTGAGACGCCGATGGCGGCTTTCCGGAAAATGTGAGGCATTTTCCGGTTGTGAAGATGATCAGCCCTGTGGGCGGGGAGATTCACCACGTTTCTTTCCCTACAGGATATGTGAGGGTATTGCGGAATGGATGAGAAGGTGCTCTCAGCGATTAGGAGGCAGGTGCAGAAGGAGCCTTATGCCCACAAGTTAGGCATCACTTTGCTCAAGGTGGCGCCAGGCTATGCCATGGTGGAGATGACACCTCAGGATGACGCGATGAACATATTCGGCACGACCCATGGTGGCGCGATTTTCTCCCTCATCGACGAGGCCTTTGAGGTATCTTGTAATGCCCATGGCACTGTTGCTGTGGCCCTCAGCATGACCATAACCTACCATCAACCTCCTGACCGGAAGAGTGCACTCCGGGCGGAGTCCAGAGAAATTCATCGGAGCCGCAAGACAGCGACCTATGAGATCAAGGTCACTGATGAGAAAAAGACTCTCATTGCTTCGTGCACGGCTTTGGCCTATAGAAAAAAGGAGAAGTTGCCCTTCTTGGACGAGGGTTGAAAACACCGCTTGGAAGGTACTTTTCAATCATCCATAAATTCGAATGCAATTCTTATGGGTTTGGAAGCCCCAGTGAAATAAGGTCGAAGATTTGCCATATCTTTTAGCATACAAGGCAGATGAAAGAAGATTGAGGGATTGGGGATTGGGGAATTCACAATTCCTGAATTCCATAATGTCTTAATAGCCTGTGTATATCCCGGGAATACGCGTCCTATGACAAAATCCCCCTTGAGAGGCTGTCCGATAACTTCGGCAAAAGTGAAGTGTTACATGCAAAAGTCCCCGATGGGCACCGAAGTGTCATTCCCGCGAAAGCGGGAATCAAGTTTCCAAAACGGTATGGACTCCCGCTTTCGCGGGAGTGACAGACTTTTTGGGCTCGGGGCCCTTTTGGAATTGTCGTTTTTTCCGAAACATGAAGTTGTTGGACAGCCTCTCAATCCCCCCTTATGAAAGGGGGAAGGTCTTTGATCTTTGGAATAGGACCATTCAGTTCCCCCTTTGATAAAGGGGGG
>JASFTV010000024.1:0-18713 GCA_050050615.1 Desulfobacteraceae bacterium | reverse complement strand
TGCTTCACCATAATGACCCTCCTTTGCTTAATGGTCTTTCCAAAATGTAAATTTTGCGAAGTGCTAATCAATACGTAGTGATCCAAAATATCTATAGTCGAGTGGCGAATAAATGGGGTGAAGCCCCCATATTTTGCAGAAAAAGAAAGTATTTTGGTTGCTTTTGCTAGGTAGGGTTATCTGATTGAGGACATCAAAAAGAGATGAGCGAATATCGTTGATTTGTTCGGCACAGATCCCGCAATGCATGGAGATTCATGCCATCTGACCTCACATCCCAAGCGGGTGAGTTCCTGGAGGGTCCGGATTGCTTTGCCTACTGTGATTATTGGATCCACGGTGCCGTAGACCATCATGACGGGTATCTCTGGGTTTGCCTGGCTCCTCTGCTCGGCCGAGGCCCTGGGGACTCGGAGCTTTGAGGATTGTTTTGGTCATTAAGCGGAATTTCGTCCCGGGCGAGCCGCCTTTTTTTGCTCCCCCTCGCTGAATGAACTTGCAAGTTCGGACTTTGGTTGCCGGTTCACCAAGACCATGCCCAGGCTTACGAGAGCCAGCGCCGCAATCAGGTTTGCACTGATCCCCTCACCCAGGATCAGCGCTCCGCTAAGGAACACCCCAAACACGGGTGTGAAAAAAGAGAAGGCATGCAGAAGGGACACAGGATAGCGATGGATAAGAACGAACCACACAAGATAGCTCAGGAAGGCGACAAAGATACACTGGTAGAACAGTGAGAAGCTTGTGGCCCATGAAAGCGTTGAAAGTGGGGGAAGGGTGGGATCCTCTAAGAGGATGCTTATGAGCAACAACTGGGGCGCGGAAAAAAAGAGCTGATAGAAAAGGGTCTGGAGAGGCACGGTTCTGTGGGCCAAGTATTTTTTCAGATAAACGGTGGTGGCCCCCCAA
The DNA here is from genome assembly GCA_050050615.1 of Desulfobacteraceae bacterium. Taxonomy (GTDB): domain Bacteria; phylum Desulfobacterota; class DSM-4660; order Desulfatiglandales; family HGW-15; genus JASFTV01. The sequence goes on along the minus strand of JASFTV010000024.1, from coordinate 17,804 downwards.
AATGCGCCCGCACCAAGGGCCATCAAATCACCGGGCAGAGCACTGATGGAAAAAGAGCCAATATCCCTCATGAACAGGGTGACCACTCCGCCAAAGGCCAGGATGAGCCCTGCTACCTTCCACGGATTGAGGCGATCATCCCTGAGAAAGAGGTGAGCCCCTAAGGCAACAAAGAAAGGCGCCGTGTAAAGGAGGACATAACTTCGGGAGGCCAGTGTGTATCCGAGACCCACATAGAGCAGGCCGAACTCTGATCCGAAAAGCAAGCCGATCACCAAGCCGTGAACAAGGATGGTTCTGGATGGAAAAAGGGTCATCCCTTTCGCCTTCATCCAGATGAAAAGGCAGAAACTGGCCACAAGGGAGCGAAGACCGGCCATGAAAAGCGGGGGCAGCTCCCGGGCTGCGATCTTGATGGCGGCCATGTTCGCGCCCCAGATCATCGCCAGGATCATAAGAACCGCTATAGGTTGCCAGCGGAGAGGGGTCCTATGCATTGGGTTTACCTCATTCTCCAGAGATGACTGAAAACGTGTGCATTCTGAAAGGCACGTTCCCTTTTTTGCATCTCTTTGTGGCTCTTTGCAAGCCTTGATTCCATGACTTATCGTTCTATCTAAGAAATTCTCAATATTTTTCGTTTTCTTCTTGACACAGATATCTCGAAGCGATATATATCGCCTCAATACATATCGGAGCGGTGCATATGGATGTCAGATCTATGCTCTTAGGTTTTCTCATGCACAAAAGCATGACCGGTTATGAACTGAAGAAGGTCTTTTCCCTTTCCTTCTCCTTCTTTTCCGGACTCAGCTACGGTTCCATCTATCCGGCGCTTAAGAAAATGGAGCGCGAAGGGTTGATCACCATGCGCTTAGAGATCCAGGAAGGGGCGCCTAATCGTAAAGTCTACACCATGACTGAGAAGGGCAAAAAAGCCTTTCTTGATGCCTTAAAGGCCCCTTTCCATTTCGAAAGGCCCAAGAATGAGTTTTTAACCCGTCTCTTTTTCTTTGCCGAGCTTTCAGCGGAAGAGCGGGTTGATGCCGCAACCAGATATTTGGAATGGATCAAGATGGGGCAAGCAGCACTCGAGGCAGCGCGACCTGAAATCGAGGCCCGTGCCGATCGTTATCAGCAACTCTGTTTTGAGTTTGGGGTTCGGTTTTTCCGGGATCTGGTTTTGAACGTGTCCGAAGTCCTTCGTGCAATAAAATCATCACACGATTTTATCTAACGCGACGTGATCGCTCCCATGGCGAAACGTTGAATGACAATGACGGCCCTCCGCTGCGATTGAAATATGTCAAGTTATTTGCGATACAGAAGACAATACTAGGAAAGGAAGAAGGTTGTGAAAAAGCTGACCAAAGCAAGGCAGATTTTTCTTTATCTGGCGCCCTTCCCTGCGCTGGCTTTCTTCAAAATATGGGCCGCCTCTGGCCCGGAACCTGGAACTCTGACAATCATAGCCCTCTCAATGCTGGCATACTGCGCGATCGTGATCGGCATCGCCTACCGCTGGGACAAGCCAGCTTATTTTGATTGGGCTGTTACAGCCTACTTTGCCATTATCTCATTCTTTTTCATCTTCTGGCCTGAGTTCTCCAGCCAGTTCTTTGCCAAATATGCCGTGACGGGCATCTACGCCTGCCTGTTTTCAGCCGCCTTTTTTCCGCCCCTCCTCGGCATGGATCCTTTTACCTACCATTATGCCAAGAAATACACGCCCGAAGATGCCTGGGAAAACCCAATTTTTGTCAAGATTAACATCATCATGACCTATGTCTGGGCAGGGCTTTTTGCTGTCTGCCTGCTCTCGAGCCTTTACCCTTCTGTTTTCACACGCGCACTGATTCCCCTTGCACTGATTCTAGGCGTTGGTTTGCCCTTCAATTTCCGTTTCCCTGACTTCTATTTGAGGAGGCTGGGTCTCCCAACCCTTGCCGAGCAAAGGCACATGGCCGAAGAAGCAACCCAAGAAGAATCGGCGCCGTCACCGGTGCAACTGCCAAAAAGCGCTTGGGAGGCCATTTCCCACATGCCCGATGTCTTCAACGCAGAAGCGGCTGGAACTCTTTCAGCGATCATAGGCTTCATTGTGTCCGGCTCCGAGGCTTTTGAAGTCTACGTGGAGATCCGTGATGGTGCCTGTACCATGGAAGATCAGCCTTCACGCAAGCCCGACCTCATTATCCGCACCCCTGCACACGTGTGGCTGGCCATCTCAAGAGGGGAACTGGGCGGCCAGAAGGCCTTCATGAGCCAGGCTTTCACAGCCGAAGGCAATCTGGGGCTTCTCATACGGATGGGAAAGATTTTCAGCGCCTCATCCTCTTCCTCCAAAAAAGATGAGACCCTCACAGAAAAGGACCACTCAGTTGCTTCCGAGGAAACGACTGAGATCAAGAATGAACCCTTAGTTTCCGATTCCCGAAAAAAGGAGAACACCATGAAAGTACTTGCCCTGAACTCGAGTCCCCGAACCGGTGGTGAGAGCAAAACCGAACTCATGCTCAATGCCCTTGTCGAAGGCATACGCGAAGCCGGCGCAGAGCTGGAAGTCGTGAACCTGCGCAAGAAAACAGTCAAGAACTGCATCGGCTGCTTCACCTGCTGGACAAAAACGCCCGGCGTCTGTATTCACAAGGATGACATGACCAATGAACTCTATCCCAAATGGCTCGAATCCGATCTTGTCGTTTACGCAACACCGCTCTACTACTTCGGGGTAAACGCCACCATGAAGACGTTCATTGAACGTACCCTTCCAATACTTCAACCTTTTTTCGAAAAACGCGAAGGCAGAACAGCGCACCCTTTGCGCGACAAGTATCCCGCCATTGTGATGCTTTCTGTGGCCGGATTCCCTGAGGACTCGGTCTTTGACCAGCTTTCATCCTGGACGAACTTCGTGTTCCGCGAAGTGCTGGCGGCTGAAATCTACCGCCCTGTTGCCGAAATCCTGACTGTTCCTGTTTTCGCAAAAAAGGCCAAGGAGATCCTGGATGCAACAACTCAGGCTGGACGCGAGATTGTTGAGACCATGAAAGTCTCTCCAGAAACATTGGCGTCCATAAAACAGCCCATCCTTGAAGACAACAGCATATTTCACAAAATGGGCAATCTCATGTGGAAAACCTGCATTGCAGAGGGCGTGACCCCCAAAGAATTCCGCGAGAAGGGCCTCATCCCCAGGCCTGATTCTATCGAAACCTTTACGATGATCATGCCCATGGGGTTCAATCCTGAAGCCGCTGGGGACACAAAGGCGGTCTTGCAGTTCAATTTCTCAGGCGACACCGGGGGATCCTGTCATTTCAAAATTGAAAACGGTGAGATCGATGCGATCATGGGGGCTTCTGAAAAACCGGATCTGACCATTGATGCCCCCTTCGATGTCTGGATGGACATCATGACCGGCAAGGCGGACGGCCAGCAGATGTTCATGGAGCAAAAGTACAAGGTGGTGGGCGATCTATCCCTGCTGATGCGGATAAACGAGCTTTTCGGGAAGTGAATCTCCCCGCCCACAGAGCGGGACACCTTCACAACCGGAAAATATCTCGCATTTTCCGAAAAGCCCCCATCAGCGGCTTCAGACAAGGATCCAAGGAACCTCTCACCCCCAGTAATCCGGGACCCTCGGGCAAAGCCGGCGATAGAACAATGCTAGGAGAGACTCGGGAACACCGCAGAACTCATCTTAATGCCGTTTTTGCTGACACTAAGGGTCGTCGCTGTTTCCCTGATCCAGGTCGAAAACACGCTTTCCGGACACGTATTCCTTGCTTGCATAGCGAGTGATGCTGGCAAGCTTTTGCGAAACCCTGGACAGGCGTCTTGCGTGATCCAGGATAGCCAGGGCGATTTCGCATTCGGGATCACCCTGTCTAAGTTTTTTGAGTAACTGCTCAAGACCGCTGATAATGACGGTGAGGGGCTGATTGATTTCATGGCTGGCACCTCCGGCAAGCTCTACGATGCCTTCAAGTTTCTCCTTGCCCCTCACCTCAAGTTCCAGACGTTTCCTTTCGGTGATATCCCTTGAAAGGTGGATGATACGGGTCACCTCCCCGTTCTCATCTTTCACCGGGTATGCGTTGATTTCAAAATAGTGTGTATTTCCGTCGCTATCCTGGTGGGCATGCTCAGTCTGCACGATGCCTTCGGTGGCGCCCTCCTCCAAAGGGCAAGAACAATCCACGTGGGCGAGGTGACAGGGTTTGTTGGAGTGGTGAGTGACTTCGTAACACCTCTTGCCCAAGACCTGGTCGCGGCTCAGACCATAGCAATCTAAGAACGCCTGATTGACCTCGAGGATCTTATAGGTTTTTGCATCGAGCAGCATCAACGCGTCTGAAATGCCGTTAATAATGGCATCCTTGACCCTGAGCTGCGCTTCAAGCCTGTCCCGGCGATCTCTTCCCTCCTTTCCCTTTGGCATGGCTCCCCCTCCAACTGAGGAACTTATATACCAATGAAGGTCGGATTGTAAAGGCTCTATCTGCTCATGCGCCTCTCTGATTTTTGTATGCATCGGCATCCCCGGGGTCTCAAGATGGGGGTTCGGAAAGTTTTCTCCTCATTGACCGAATATGGAGAAATTGCCAAGCCCACTCCTGTACCGTGGGGCAGCCCATCCTTTTGGCATCTACCATTTCTAAGTATCTGTTCTTCTTTGACCTTCGAAAAAACATTTCCCTGGCACAGTGAGAACGCTTCCGATTATCTGTTGCACTTGAAGCCCCTTTTGAGGTATAGAACGAACCACAGGATACAACGCTGTCACTGATGTGATGCAGTGAAGCTCCCCGCGCCAAGGCGCGGGGCATCTTGTAAATGCAGGCATTTAGCTCGTTTAGAAGCCTGTTTTCGATTTATTTTGGACACCATTGATTCCTATCCATGCTGAGCACCGCCAATCTGGGGGACTAACGATGATATTCCGGGATCAACACGAAACGTCACTCTTTCCCAAGTGCTTCATTATGTGCGCTTTCCTGAGTACGATCCTTGTTGGTGGTTGGCTCATGTTTGCAGAGAGCGAACATATCTTGAACCTGCTCCAAGCTTACGGCATAAAGGGTGATTTCAGCCGACGGGTCATCCTGTTGTGTTGCTCCGTCGCATACCTCTTCAGATTGTTTTTTACGTTGTTCGTGTTTTTGAGACGCAAGATGACCTGGACGGAAGCGATCACCATCTCAGCTATCATGCCGGCCGTCCTTTTTGCCCTCCTCTACATTGGCGGCAACAAGGCCCAGCCTGTCGACCTTTTTGATTTCCTGGGTCTCTTTCTCTATCTCACCGGTTCTTGTCTCAACAGCGGCTCGGAATACTCGCGACATATATGGAAACAGAAGCCTGAAAACCGTGGGCGGTTGTACACAGAAGGCTTGTTCAAGTACTCGATGCACATGAACTATTTTGGAGACGTCGTTCTTTTCACCGGCTTTGCCGTCATCACGCACAGTGTTGCAATGCTGCTCATTCCATTTTTCATGGCCCTGAATTTTGCCGTCATTATAATCCCCTCGCTGGACGCGCATCTCGCAAAGAAATATGGCGACCAATTCCATGACTACGCAAAACGTACAAAGAAGCTGGTTCCGCTGGTCTACTGACGCATGCAGACCGAACCATGCACGTTATGAACCCTACGAACTGACCATTGTTTGTGATGACCGGAATGGAGTGGGTTTCACGGTGGATTGATCGGGTCTCCAACATTCTCTGATCCAGCCCATTCCCGGCAGTCTCAAACCCTTTTCTCGATGAACTGATTCAAGAAGTTAGCAATTACAATCGTGACCCAACCACGGACGGGAGCCCTCTTCGGCAGGCGCCATCCCAACATCGCCCCTTCGGTGTAAATCTCAACGCGCCCTGTCCCTTGATGTGGTACGGATGATAGAATTCCAGAAAGGCTTTTCCAGAGGAACACGCGAGATAGGCGTAAAGGGGATGTCTATGACTTTTATGGCCCTCTCTTTTTCAGGCCGGCTGCTGAGGTCTCCTTTGGACGACCTTCCGTCTTACTTGATTGCTCCGGTCAGAAGGCCCGAAACAATGTATTTCTGGAAAAAGATGATAAACAAGATAGCGGGGATGGTTGCGATCAGCGCAGCTGCACACATGCTTCCCCAGTCGACATAGAAATCGCCGACAAAGTCATATAAGCCTACAGGGATTGTTTTGGCTCTGGGCGTGCTGGTGAGGGCAAGTGCAAATATGAAGTGATTCCAAGAGTACAGAAAGGTCAGGATCGCCCCGGCAGACACCCCGGGAAATATGGTGGGCAACACAACGCGACGAAAGGCCCCGTAGTTACTGCAGCCGTCTATCTTGGCCGCTTCAGGAAGTTCTGAGGGAACATTGTCAAAAAACGCCTTCAACAACCATATTGTGAAGGGTAGAAAGAGATAAACGTTTGCCCATATGAGAATCATCCAGGTGTCGTAGATTCTCAACCATGTGGACAATTTGTAAAGAGGCGTCAGCAGCGTGACAGGAGGTATGACCCGAATAACGAGAATTAGGAGCAAAAGAACATCACTACCCACAAAACGATACTTGCTGAAGGCATAGCCGCCGAGGGTTCCAAAAAAGATGACAATTAAAGTGGATATTCCAGCAATTCCTAGAGAATTGATAATATAGACTTTGAAATCTCTCTCTTCTTCAACGGTCAAGATCTTCCGAAAGTTCTCCAGGGTTGCTTTGTGGGGCCACCAAGTAATGTCAGCACTGTAGATCTCCTTCTCCGGTTTAAAGGATGTGATCGCCGTAAAATAGATCGGAATCTGCGATAACAGAATAAACCCCAGAATAATCGCATAAGCATAAACTCTGGCACCCTTCACAGGATTACTCCTCCACTTCGGATTTCAGCAAATAGGTGTACGCAAGGATGATGATAACGATCATGGCAAGCATAACAACGCCTTCAGCGGCGGAATAGCCGAACCTTAGCCTTAGAAAGGCACTCTTATAGATGTCCACGGCAAAAAGCATGGTCTCATCCCCGGGTCCTCCTCCGGTTAGGGCCATCATGATATCCACGAATCGGAAGGAGAAGGCGGTGACAACCACCATGGCCACCAACAAGGGACCTTTTAGATAGGGCAGGGTGATGTTCCTGAAGAGATTAAGGGGTCCTGCCCCATCAATTTTTGCGGCATCATAGAGGTCCTTAGGAATGGCCTGCAATCCTGCCAAGAGCACAATGGTCACAAACGGGATGCGAATCCAGGCATCCACTCCGATCAATATGGGCATAGCAAAGGTTTTGCTGGCAAGCCAAGTCACAGGGCTTTGGATAATCCCCAATTTCATGAGAAGGTCGTTCCCTGCGCCGTACACGTCATTGAAAAACCACTTGAAAATAAAGGCTGCGACAACAGGTGGAATGGCCCAGGGCAAGAGAACCCAAACCCTGAAAAAATTGGGGAACTTGATTTTCTGATTCAAAGAGAGGGCCAAAATGAGGCCGAACAGAAATGAAAACAAAGATGAGAAACCGGAGTACTGAACGGTGTGGTAGAGATATCTCCAAAAATCATTTTTTTGAAACATTCGGATGTAATGTTCTATGCCGACAAATCTGTAGTGCCCGGGTGTATCTAGAAACAAGCTCTCCTGAAAGACCAAGTATATGGGAACGATGATTAAGCCGAAGACAAGAAACATGGTTGGGAGAATGCATGTCAACGCGAAATGCTGATCCATAAATTCTCCCAATTTTTTCAAGAAAGATCGGTCTTCTCTTTCAAATTCAGGCTGCTCAGCTGATGTCACCGGTCAACCACCCCCTTCATCGGAAGAGCCCCCACCAATCATCACAGCAAGTGAATCTCCCTGCCCTTCCGGAAGGGGCTCTCTGCCGCTGTTTTTGCAGAAGGCGTTTTTTCTATTTCGTTCACCTTTTCCCTAATCCGCCTTCCCCCCATTAACAAAAGAGGACTTGGAGACTGTTCAATAACCTCTAATCCCTCTCCCCCTCCAGGAGACTGTGTCGCAATACATCAAAACCGTCATTCCGGGCGAGCCAACCGAAGGTGGGCGAGATCCGGAATCCAGGCTTGTCCCCGCGAAAGCGGGGAACCAGAGGTCACTCTCTGGATCCCCCGCCACCAGAATGGTGGCGGAGGATGACAGATTACGACACAGCCTCTACTCACCCTTACCTGACCTCCCCCGTCGAGGGGGAGGAATTTTTGAAGGTGTTGCGTTTGTATTAGTAAAAGTACAGGTCTTTGATTTGCTTCTGGGCCTTGTCCATCGCCTCCTTGGCTGAAATTTTTCCCAGGATAGCCTGATTACAATACTTGGTCAGGACATCACAAATGGCAAGCCCCTGGTGATAGTTGATAGCCTCTCCCACTTCCACGGTCTGCTTTATGGTCTCAAACGCGACTGTTTTCTCCTTCACTTCCGGATCGTCGTAAACCATGGACATGGGGGCTTGGTTCTGCTCTACGACCTGTTGATTCTTGCAGGCTTGAAAGGTCCGCATAAAATCGAGCCAGAGGGCAGCAGCAATTTTCTCGTAAGGCTCGGAGTAGACGTTTATGGCATAGTCGTACACGCCTCCTCTCGTTGAAGCCACACCTTCCGGGCCTCCTCCCCACCCACCACACCTGGGCATCAGAGAAACGCCCCATTTCTCCTGAGGCATTTTTTCGATCAGCTTGAAGTTGATCCATGTATGATTCTGCATCATAGCCACTTTTTCCCTCAGAAACAGTTCGTAGGTATCTTTGTCCGCATAGGTGGTGACACCGTCTGGGGAAACTTTGTGCTTTTGCACCAGATCCACCAAGAATTGAAGGGACCTGATGCCTTCCGTGGTGTTGTAATGGGGTATGCCCTTGTCGTCCAACACATCCTCGGCCGTGAATCCTTGGGTAAAGAGCCCCTCATTGATCCTCATCTTCATGGCCCTGGGATATGATGGCCCGCAGTTGAAGACATAGCCCCATACGTCAACGTTCCCGTCGCCGTCCGTATCTAAGGTAAGCTTCTTTGCATAGTCGATAATTTCCTGCCAGGTTTCCGGGGGTTTTGTCGTCCCCACATGCTCCTGGAGGAGGTCTTTTCGGTAAACGAACTGGGTTGCCTTGATGAACCATGGGGTCCCATACATCTTCCCATTATAGCTGCTGGTGTCATAGACGGCTTTTGGATATAACGCTATGGATTCTTTGCTCCACAAGAAATCCACCGGCTCAACCCAACCTGCTCTGTAGAAGTCAATGGATGCCTCCGGCTTTAAATATATGACAGGGGCACGTCCGGACCGCGCGGTGAGCATTGAGATTTCTTTTGGCAGCGTTGCCGCATCGGGGACAACAATCCACTCTATCTCGATGCCGGTCCTCTCTGTGAAGATCTTCCCGTTTACCTCTGTGGCCGGATCGTACTTCAGGCTGCCCGAATTGAAGATGACCAGTTTAGGAACCTTTCCCTTGACAATCTCCCACCCCTCTGGCGGTATCCATTTTTCTGCCGTGAGGCGTTTCACAAGATCCTTCTGCCATTGAATCTTCGCTACCAGTTCCTCGAAAGTGACCGCTTGAGCCCCTTCAGGACTGGTGCCAAAGCCAAAGGCAAACAATAATAAGGTGAGGCAAATGATTGAAATGGTGTTCGTTCGAGCCATTTTCAAACCTCCTTTTCTCCATGTGCTCCATGGACCTAAATGAAGAAACCTATTTTGAACCCTTTGTTTGACGTTATCACTTGCCCTTTCCTACGCGTGATAGCCATGGGTCAAATGCAAAATACAGCTTCACCTCCTTCCTTCTTGAAAAGATGCATTTTTTCCAGGCTTAGTAACAACTCAATCTCTTCATGAGGCTTTGCCTTGGTATCTGCTTCCAATAAGGCGGTGAGATTATGGATACCCGTACTGAGATCGAGACTGATCTCTTTGCCTAAAGGCTCAACGATGTTTACATTGGCTGTGATGCTAACGCTATGCCCGGGTGGTTCCTGTCCCGGTGCTTTCCCATGAAGGTCCTCAGGCCGGATGCCAAGAACGAACGCTGTTTCCTGTGAAGATCCCACTTTTGCGACCAAAGAATCGGGCAGAGGGATTTTGAAATCTTCAGCGTCGATGTAGACGTGGGAATTCTCTTCTCGGAGACGGCAGGGGATGAAGTTCATGGCCGGGCTTCCTATGAATCCTGCAACAAAGAGATTAGACGGGGTGTTGTAGAGTTCTAAAGGGGCGCCTACCTGTTGGACGATGCCATCTTTCATGACCACGATACGATCCCCCATGGTCATGGCTTCCACCTGATCATGGGTCACATAGACGACGGTTGCCTTAAGACGTTCGTGCAGCTTCTTCAACTCCGTTCTCATCTGAACCCGGAGTTTGGCATCCAAATTGCTCAACGGTTCATCAAAAAGAAATACTTCAGGATTCCTGACAATGGCCCGACCCAAGGCCACGCGCTGTCTTTGGCCGCCGGATAGTTGCTTGGGCTTTCTTCCCAATAGCTCTTCGATTCCCAAAATCTCTGCGGCTCTCCTTACTCGACCTTCTCTTTCTTCTTTGGGCATTTTGCGCATTTTCAAACCAAACGCCATGTTGTCGGATACTTTCATATGGGGGTAGAGCGCATAACTCTGAAAAACCATGGCGATGTTGCGATCTTTTGGGGCCAGATTGTTAATGAATCGATCCCCGATGTAAATTTCCCCGTCAGTGATCTCCTCCAGTCCTGCGATCATTCTCAACGTGGTTGTCTTGCCACAGCCTGAGGGACCAACGAGGACAATAAACTCTCGATCGGCGATTTCAAGGCTGACGTTGTTAACGGCAACAACCTCATCAAATCTCTTCGTGATGTCTTTGAGCAATACATTGGCCATGGATCATCACTCCTGCATTTCGTCCTTTTCAAAAGAATGGGCTCGTAACTCATGCCCAGTTTGAACGGCATTTACTCAGGCTTTTGGGTTTGTCAGTTTGTTTAAGACCGCATCTGTGAACTGCTGCGTTTTAGCCTGTCCGCCAAGGTCTGGTGTCAGAACTTTCCCCTCTCCCGTCACCGCTTCAATAGCATTCATCAGGGCCTGGGAGGCCTCCTTCTCCTCCAGAAACGCCAACATCATCACGACCGTCCATAATGTCGCAATGGGATTCGCGACGCCCTGCCCGGCAATGTCAGGGGCTGAACCATGGACCGGTTCAAACATGGATGGAAATTCTCTTTCCGGATTGAGGTTTCCTGAAGGCGCTATGCCGACGCCGCCAGCCACAGCGGGGCCAAGATCAGAGAGGATGTCCCCGAAAAGATTGCTGGCCACAACCACATCAAACCAGTCCGGATGCTGCACAAAGTGAGCGCAAAGGATGTCGATGTGGTATTGATCGGCGGTTACATCGGGGAAGTCCTTTGAAACAGCAGCAAAACATTCATCCCAGAATGGCATGGTGTGAATAATGCCGTTCGACTTGGTGGCCGAAGTGACATGTTTTTTGGGTCTACTTCTCGCCAACTCAAAGGCATACCTCATGACACGGTTCACACCTCGACGGGTAAAGACCGTTTCCTGGATAGCCATCTCTCGGTCTGTGCCCTGAAACAGCCTTCCGCCGATCTCCGAATATTCACCTTCGTTGTTTTCTCGAACCACGTAAAAATTGATGTCTTCAGGGGTTCGATTTGCCAGAGGTGACGTGAGGCCTGGCAAAAGTCTTACCGGGCGTAAATTGACGTATTGCCGAAATTGGCGACGGATGGGAATAAGCAGGCCCCAGAGTGAGACATGGTCTGGAACGCCCGGATACCCTACGGCACCAAGCAAAATGGCGTCGAACGGCATTAGCTCTTGGATGCCGTTTTTCGGTATCATGGCCCCATGCTCTAAGTAATACTGGCAAGAGTAAGGAAATTCCGTGAACTGAACTTTGAACTGATACCGCTCGGCCAAGGCCTCCATGGCCCGAATGCCTTCAGGAACAACTTCCTTGCCTATACCGTCCCCTGGGATAACCGCGATTTGAAATTCCTTCATGGAAAGTGTAACTCCACAGTGAGAGGTATCCTGGATAAAATCGTTACACGATTTTATCTAACGCGACATTATCGCTCCCGTGGCGAAAGGCGGAAAGATAGAGAAGCTGAAAGCTCAAAGCTGAAAGCGAATGGCTCTCGTGGGCACACAAAGCACTGCACTTTCGCCTTCAAAGGAATCTTAACTTCTAATTTGAATTCATCCCGCGCTGCAAGCAGCGGGGAATTCAAATCTAAACATGCAAGGACTACGCAATAGGGTTGATATGGTTCGAGTTATCCTCAACCTTGTACTGGAGTTCTATTGTGTCAGCAAGATAGGTGAGCCGACCGATCATCACCGGTCTTCCTTTTCTATTGTAGAATACACCGTACTGGTTCAAAGCGACGCGGTCAGGGGGAACTTTCATGGCATCCGCTTCGAAGTCCGTCAACAGTGCTGCCCTTGTAATATAGGAGGCCATGCCTACCCTGATATCATCGTAGCGGTTAAAGAGTTGGAGAAAGGGTTCGCTCTCAATTTCCTGCTGCGAAAACCTGGCAGCAATTTCGAGAGGAATATGCCGGGATTCCATTGCAAAGACGGTGTCGTCCATCAATTTCAATCTTCTGATCCTGAGGGTTCGGCCTCCCGGTGGTAAGTCCAGGTCTTTACTCTCCCGATCTGAGGGGTAGGCCTCTTGTGCCTCGAGGAAGGTGTTTCGAACTTTTTTGCCGAGCTTTGCAAGTCGTTCCTCTAAAGATTGGATACCTTCTATGTGTTCTCTGATTTTGGGGTGTGCGACAAACGTCCCGACCCCTCGTATACGCTCCACAATCCCTTCTGTGGTGAGACGGAGCATGGTATGGCGGATCGTCATTCCGCTGATGCCGTAATACTCTGCCAATTCATTTTGTGAGGGGAGGAGGTCCCCAGGATTGAGTTCGTTCTCTTTGATGTATTCTATGATTCTGTCCGCCAGCTGGATGTAGAGCGGCTTGTAATCGTCTTTGATTAGAGGCTTAAGGGCTTTCATGACAAATCGCTAGACGGGTGATCCTGCATGGTTGCTTATGATCATAGGTTTTGGATATCAATAGTTTATATGTTTGTCAAGAAGTTTGTTGCCTTTTACTTTTTCACTTTTTGCAGGAAATTGAAAAAGTAAACAGCGTCAGCTATTTGCGCAGCGTTGAGCGAAGGATGAAAGACAAAATCACTCTTGACATCTGATGCTCGACTGAATATCATCAAGATGTTATGCGAACGACTGTAGATATTGACGACCCCATTTTGAAGGATTTGAAGAAGATCCAGCAAAAGGAGGGTAAATCCCTCGGTCGGGTGATCTCCGATCTGCTGGCCCAGGCGATTGGTGAAGGCAAGTCGGCCAAGCGCTCCGCCAAGCCGGTCCGGTGGATCTCAAAACCAATGGGCGCCCGTATGGACTTGGCAGATCGCGAAGCCCTGTACGCCGCGATGGAGCAACCCAAAAAACCGGCCAAAGACACCGAGCGAAAATGAGTTTTTCCTTTGACGTCAATATTCTGCTTTACGCCTCAGATGAAAGCAGCCCTTACTTCGAAAGAGCCAAGTCATTCATAGATTCCTGTATCGCTCAACAGGGCGTCTTTTACCTAGGTTGGCCGACCGTGATGAGCTACCTGCGTATCGCAACCCATCCTGCCGTATTCGACCATCCGTTATCACCAGACCAGGCCATGGCTAACATGGAAACACTTCTCAGTCTCCCTCACGCTCGATTCCTATCGGAGGAAGAAGGATTTTGGGACGTTTACCGCGCCACAACGGCAGAAGTTCCCACTCGCGGTAATTTAGTCCCCGATGCCCACCTGGCTGCTCTGCTTCGCCACCATGGCGTGAAAACACTTTACACCCATGACCGAGATTTTCTCAAGTTCTCCTTTCTCGATGTGCGTGACCCCCTTACGGGGGATGGGTCAAAGATCTAGTCATCACTCCGGAACGTGAAATCCAAAGAAATTGAAGTATCCTGATGGTGTCAATACGGTCTCCGGTAGCGCCAGCCACACAGGTATTGATACCTTATTCCGGCGCAGGGCTGATTGAAGACGACCAGAGAGCCTGTTGAATGACTTGCTTCTTCTGAGGTTGTCGGAAAATGCCCAGGTGCAAGGCTTTCGTAATCCCGAGGAATGAGGCGGGAAGGACAGAGGAAGCGATAGAACTGGCCAGGAAGGCCATGCGCCTTGCGCCAACACCGGCTAACGATTGTTTTTGATTTTAAGCCGACTGGCGCATGCGGGGAGGGAGGATGAATACCTTCCTCAATCCCTCTTTTAGCGAGATGGCTTCCTCCGGGCAGAAGCGGGCGCAAATGCCGCATCCGAAGCAGGCGCTTTCGTCCCGTTCAGCCACTTCGTCCTCGTTTAGTTCTATTGCCTCGGTCGGGCATCGGTCCACACAAATACCACAGCCTGTGCAGGCTTCCCGGTCGATCACGGATAAGTAGTAAGTGGAATTAATCAAAGGTAACGCCCCGTCACGCCAGACTTTCAGGGTATCACAGCAATCTTTACAGCAGTTACAGATGCTCGTTTCCGGACGGGACACATTTGAACCGGGATGGAAAGCCTTGTGGACGAGGCCCGCTTCCTCTGCTTCTTTCATTATTCTGAGCGCTTCTTCTTTCGTTATTTTCTGGGCGAATCCTTGGGCCACAACGTGGCGTGCCGACTTTCCGAAGGTGAAACAGTTCAACACAGGTGCATCCGTGGCGCAGTGATCTCCCAGGGTTTTTCGCCGCTGGCGGCAGAAGCAGTGACCTACTGCAATCTCGCCGAACTTGTTGATAATCTCCTCGACGCTCTGGCTGGGCAGGATAAATTCCTCGGGCACCTCGATGCTTTTATCAATAGGTATAATTTTGATCTCTTTCCCGTCCTCCGTCGCCCGCATGGGTACGGTCCGATCCACAGGCGGGGACATTTTGAACATTGGGACCAAATTGTCGTAGTTCTTTTGGACTTGGTCCCTGACTTCACCAATGAGCTTTTCGAACAATTCGGCCAACTGTTGTTCCTTTTCATCCCCCTTCAACTCGCCCATGAACCTATACTCCATCAACCCAACCGTCATGAGGGGAAGTAACCGATAGACCATGATCCCGGCTGAACTCGGCTGGTTGAAGATCACCCCCTTCTTGGCAAGACTGGTTGCGAGTTGTTCAATCTTCTCCTCGGAGAGATGGCTCGATTCTTTCAACTGCTCCATGGTCTGGGAGGCCTTCTGACGGAACGCATAGATGAGATCGAGCTCTTCTTCGTCGTCCTCAATAACGCTTTTCAGGATGGAGATTGTCGTGTCGTTGACCGGAAAGGGCACAATGCCCTGGTTGCAAATCACTTGGGCAGCCCGGGTGTATTTTTTGTTCAATGAGATTTCAGACATGGCCTCTTCTCCTCCGTTTGAATTAGGATATTTGGAATAGTGAATCTACAAAAACCGCGGCAGAGAGCCCCGTCCGGAAGGGCGGGGGTGAATGGCGCGTCGTTTTTCGCAGTGCAGGGGGCTTGCCCCCGCGGGTTTTAAAACGCGAGATGGGTTAAACCCATTTCGCTCTGAAGATGCCCCGCGCCTTGGCACGGGAAGCTTCACCTTAATCTCCCGAAAATCGTGTCATCTCCTTGGGAACAAGCACGATTTCAATCCGCCGATTCTTTGCCCTTCCCTCTGCGGTCTCGTTCGAGGCGATGGGTTGGTTTTCTCCATAACCGGTGGCGGAGAGTAAGGTGGGATCAACGCCGATTTCTTCTTGCAAATATCTGGCGACGGTCGTGGCACGGGCTACCGAGAGTTCCCAATTTGTAGGATACTTCTTTCTCAGTTCAACGCCGATGGGAACGTTGTCCGTGTGGCCTTCTATCCTGATAGCCTTATCCTTCACGTTTAACAAAACCTTCCCAACTCGCCTTAATACTTCAATGCCCTGGGGCTTTATGGTGGTTTTTCCTGAGTCAAAGAGGATTTCGTCGACCATATTGACCTTTAGTTTTCCCTTCAACTGCGTGATTGTAATTTTGCCCTTCTCTATTTCCGACTTCATATGCTCCAGTAAATCATCGTATGTTCCCCTCATCTCGAGTACCTCTTCTTTCCTCTTGACCTCTAAGTCCAGTGCCTTGGACTGAAGCACTTCATTTTCTTCTTTCAGGAGGCTGTTTTGCTCTTGCAAGTCCTCAACACGGGCCCGAAGCTCTGCGATGCGTTTGTTCAGAGCATCCGACTTAGCCCCCAAGATCTCCTCTAGGCGTGTATTATCTTCTCTTAACCGAGTCCTCTCCTGTTCGAGGTCAAGATTTTTGAGTCGCAACGCTGTTCTCGCCTTCTCCAGATCATTCTTCTCGCCTTCAAGGGCCATAAATTGCCTGTCCAGTGTCTCTTTTTCTTTCTCCAATCTAGCATATTCGGACTTTAGGGCCCTTAGCTTGCTAGATAAGTTTTCACCCTCTTCCACCTTCGTTAAATATTCCTCTTTGCTCACGCAACTCCCCAGAACGACCAACATTAGAGCCGGCAAGATGATACCGCTGATTCCTCTTTTCAAATTCATGACTTCCTCCACATCCGCTAGTGACGTTCAAGAGTGTTGGTATGGCACGAAGCCTTACCGATGATTTGTTTTGATTTTGAAGCAGGCCATCGCCCTTTCGAAAGGGCGTGGCGCTTCACTTGACCTTGAAAGCTTCTTCCCTGCCTATGTATTTCTTTCTCAGTTTCGGTTTCTCTATTTTCCCGGTTGGGTTGCGAGGAATCTCCCCGAAAAAGACCTTGCGGGGTCTCTTGTATCTTGGCAAGCTTTCACAATGTTGGAGAACCTCTGCCTCACTCAGGTTTTTTCCCGGTGCAACCTCGATGACGATCGCAACAATCTCACCCAACCGTTCATCCGGACAGCCAATCGCCGCCGCATCTTTCACGCTCGGGTGGGAATACACGAAATGCTCAACCTCCACAGGGAAAACGTTTTCACCCCCGGTTATAATGATGTCTTTCTTCCTGTCCACAAGAAAGACAAAGCCATCCTCATCCTCTCTTGCCATATCCCCTGTGTAAAGCCACCCATCCCTCAAAGCCTGTGCTGTGGCTTCAGGATTCTTGTAATATTCCCTCATCACCCCATTGCCGCGCAGGATGAGTTCCCCGGTTTGTCCGGGCTCCACATCCCTTCCCTGCTCATCAACAATGCGTGCCTCCCAATTGAATCCCGGCTTGCCAATGGATCCAACCTTGTGATTGTTTTCAATACCGAGGTGCATACAATTGGGACCCGAAGATTCACTCAGACCATAGGTTGTGTCGTAATCCATGTCTGGGAAGTATTCTTTCCATCGCTTGATCAGTGATGGGGGAACCGGCATGGCGCCAATGTGCATCAGCCTCCACTGATCAATCTTATAGTTTTTGAGATTCAATTCTCCACGATCAAGCTTCAGGAGGATATCCTGAGCCCAGGGGACCAGAAGCCAAACAATGGTCCCGCCCTCCTCGCTCACCGCTTCCAGAACCCATTCCGGCGAAATGCCCTTCAGGATGACGGCGCGTCCACCTACGATGAGGCTCCCGAACCAGTGCATCTTCGCGCCCGTATGGTAGAGCGGGGGTATCAAAATGAAATTGTCTTCCTTCCTCTGGCCGTGATGAATATTCTCCGTAATGCATGCGCAGACCATGTTTTTGTGGTTCAGCAGGATCGGCTTTGGACGCCCCGTGGTCCCTGAGGTGAAGTACAAACCGCATGGATCCTCGTA